>JAAEMD010000027.1 GCA_024225875.1 bacterium | reverse complement strand
GCTCCATTACTCTTATTTTAGTCTGTATTTCATCTACATAATGATCTATATGTATGGTTATTGCTTCTCTTATTTTGATTTCATCTTCGAATGTTATTTTAAGCTCAGAGTGTTGTTGTTTAAGTTCAGAGTGTTGTTGTTTAAGTTCGGTAAGTTCAGAATATTGTTTTTTATGTTGTTTGTTATATTGTTTTTCCTGATGTTCCAGTTTTTTGTGGAAGTCTTGTTTTTGTTTAGTTATTTGTTTTTGAAGGCTTTCATAAAGCTCTTTCTGTTCTTGAATGAACGCCTGGGTATCCTCACTCATAAACTACCCCTTTATATGGACTTTTAAATATAAAGGTATCATATCATTATCCACTATGATAATAAAATAGATTTCAGGTTTTGACCCAGGGCTAGCGCATCTAAAATGCTTTTTGTCATTCCTGCGCAGGAATGACAATGGTTGATATTTTAGTGCAATTGCCCTGGTTGTAAATCATCTTTTACTTCTTTTTAGTATGGCTATATCCTATTATATAGGATAAAATATTATGTTGATTTAAATTTAGGCTCAATATTTGCAGGATAAGAACTATTTAATTTAAAATAATTTCTGTGATTAAAAAGTTGATGCAAATCACTAATTTTTTGGAAGGAGGTGTAGGAATATGTTTCATGAACCAGCTCCTACAGAACAAAAAGAGGATAAGGCGGCTCCATATAAGGCAAAACTTGGTATATGGATGTTTTTAATATATGCTGCATTTTATGGGGTTTTTGTTGCAATAAATACTATAAAGCCAACATTAATGGAAAAAAATATTGGTGGACTAAACCTGGCTATAGTATACGGTTTCGGTTTAATTATATTTGCATTGGTACAAGCGCTTATATACAACTATTTATGTGCTAAAGAAGAAGAACGTCTTAATAAGTAAAAATTTAAAGGAGGAAAAGTAATGGTTTATAGTCAGTCAGCTATGGCAATAGTAATATTTGTAGCATTTGTACTATTTGTCTTATGTATATCGTTTTATTTTGCAAGGAAAACAAGTAGTGCAAGTGGTTATTTTGCAGCAGGAGGTACTATTCACTGGTCAGTGAATGGGATTGCTTTTGCTGGAGACTATCTTTCTGCAGCTTCATTTCTTGGCATTTGCGGTATGATAGCGACTAAGGGTTATGATGGTTTTTTGTATTCAATAGGTTATTTAGCAGGCTGGATTGTAGCTTTGTTTGTTGTTGCAGAGCCTATGAAGCGTTTAGGTAAGTATACATTCAGTGATGCATTAGATGTGAGGTTTAACTCCAAAGGTATTCGTGCAATGGCTGCTATTAGTACACTGGTAGTTTCAATGTTTTATTTAATACCTCAGATGGTGGGGGCTGGAGTCCTGGTAAAACCTTTGCT
This sequence comes from bacterium, assembly GCA_024225875.1. Lineage (GTDB taxonomy): Bacteria > Margulisbacteria > Marinamargulisbacteria > JAAEMD01 > JAAEMD01 > JAAEMD01. Next base: position 33,210 of record JAAEMD010000027.1, on the reverse strand, counting down.
GGGTTTGCCTCATAGTGTCGGAGTAGTAATGGTTGGTGCCATTGTTATTTTTATTGTTGCTACAGCAGGTATGACATCAACAACCTATGTACAGTTTTTAAAAGGAGCTTTACTAATCATATTTTCTACAATACTGGTTATCAGTCTATTTTATAGAGGTCTGCATATAAACTCTGATTATAATACTGAAAAACCTTATCATAAGTTTAAATTTATTCAGGCAATGATTACAAAAGAAGGTAAAATAGCTTTATCTAATAAAGAGTATAAAACAAAAGAAGACTGGCAGAGTTCGCCCTATGTCAAAAAAGGTTTTATAGAGCTGGTTAATGTAAAAGATAACCAGGAATCTATCTGGTCTGTCCGGCAGGGCAAAGGCGGGGTATTAGTTTTAGAGGAAACATTATGGGTAACTACTTTAAATGATGGAACAAAACTATACAATGGTGCGCTGCCTAAAGAGGGCAGGTTTTATCCTGTTGGACACATAGGACTTATTAAAGGTGAAAAAGGTGACTATGTAAAAAAAACCGGTGCTTTAGGGCCTGTCTCTTACTTAGAGAGATTAAAAGACAGCATAGTTATCTTATGGGGTAAAAAAATAATTAAGGATGGAGATAGTAAGGTTGCAGTTTATTATCAGAAGCCAACCAGAGGAAATAGACTGCTGCGTCCAGGATTAAAGTTCAAAGTGGATAATGCCACCCCTATGGAAAAGCTTAATTTTATTTCTTTGATGCTGGCTTTATTCTGCGGGACAGCGGCTTTACCTCATATCTTAATCAGATACTATACAGTTAAAAGCCCTCAGTGTGCTCGTAAGTCAACAATTGTTGCTATTGCTGCTATTGGTTTCTTTTATATTCTGACTCTTTATATGGGCTTAGGTGCTATGGTAAATGGTGTTTTAAATATTACAGACAATAATATGGCAGGTCCTCTTCTTGCTAAATCGTTTGGTATAGCATTATTTTCAATTATTTCGGCTATAGCTTTTGCAACAGTTCTGGGAACAGTAAGTGGCTTAATTGTTGCGGCAACAGGTGCAGTGGCTCACGATATTTTTGATGTGCTTTTTAGAATTAAGATGACAGATAAGCAAAAAGTTATGGTCGGTAAAATAACTGCGGTGGTTGTTGGCTGCCTGGCTATGTATCTGGGGATTATTTTTGAAGGAATGAATGTTTCATTTTTAGTTGGATGGGCCTTTGCTGTAGCAGCATCCGCTAATTTGCCGTCTATTATAATGGTTCTCTTCTGGAAGAAGACAACTCAGGAAGGTGTTACCGGCTCAATAATTGTAGGTATTGTGTCTTCGTTAGGGCTTATTCTTATTTCTCCTGATATGTATGTTAGATATGGTCTGCTTCCTGCTCAGGCTCCTATTACTTTGAATAATCCCGGGATTATTTCGATCCCGCTGGCATTTATTACACTGGTAGTTATCTCATTGTTAACGCAAAAGAAAAAAGAAGCAGTAAAAGCATAGAATTAAAAAATAGACCTGTAATACAGGTACTTAAGAAAAAAGCCCGATTCTTTCGGGCTTTTTTTGTATCATAATTTACAGGGGCTGAAGAACAGGGGAGTGTTTACCAGCAGACTATTTATAATAATATACTTCAGTCCTTATTTCCTCTTCAGATTGTCCAGGATGATTAATGTATATAGCTGTTCCAAAATAAACTGTCCGACACATGTCCGACACATAAGTTTTCAAATGACTTCGTTAATGTACGCCAGTACACATGCGCTCAGCCATTTAAACGGACAGTTCAATTTGTACCAGCTAATATCCTTGTTTTTGATGAATAAAGGGCTGTCAGATGTGAAAATAGACAGCCCTTGTTTAGTTATTTTAAAAAACTGTATTTATACTGTGTATGATCTTCATATTTATTTTGAAGTATTGCTACTACATCTTCAACAAAAACCAGTTCTTCATTAGTAGGTATCATAAATACTTTTATCTTTGATTCTGGTTTAGATAGTTCTGTTTCTCCATTTTTGCTGTATGTTTTTCCATTTATGTCATAATCAATAACAATTCCTATATCTTCAAGGTCTTGAAGAGTTTTTTTCCTTATAATAGGTCCGTTTTCCCCAACTCCTGCAGTAAAAACAATAGCATCGACTCTTCCCAGTACAGCTGTGTAAGCACCAATATATTTTCTTAATCTATAAGACTCAATATCTATAGCCAGACTGCACTTGCTATCGCCTTCTTTAGCGCCATCTTCTATGTCTCTTCTATCGGCAAATTTTCGTGTAATTCCAAGTACTCCGGATTTCTTATTTAAAATATTATTCATATCTTGTGTACTGATATTGAGCTTTTCCTGCATAAATAAAGGTATTGCAGGGTCTATATCACCACAGCGAGTTCCCATTACAGCACCTTCCAGAGGAGTTAGTCCCATTGATGTATCAATAGATTTGCCATTTTTAACAGCACAGCAGGAAACACCATTACCGATGTGAAGAGTGATTATATTACATTTATTAGCATCTTTTCCTAAAAGAGCGGCCGCTCTTTTAGACACATATAAATGACTGGTGCCATGAAATCCGTAGCGCCTTATCGAATGATCTTTATACCAGTCATATGGTAAAGGATAAAGATAAGCATGTTTTGGCATACTCTGGTGAAATGCTGTGTCAAAAACAGCTATATGTGGAGAATTAGGCAGAGTATGCTGCGCAGCTCTAATTCCTGTTAAGTTTGCTGGATTATGCAGAGGCGCCAGATCAGATACCTCTTCTATGGTTTTTATCACATCATCATTGATAAGTTCGCTATGTGTAAATTTTTCTCCACCATGAACAACACGATGACCAACGGCACTGATTTCCTGAATGTTTTTTAATACAGATGTATCACCGTTAGTTAGAGTTTTTATTATTAGATGAATTGCTGCCTCATGATCAGGACACTCATGCTCCTGTTTGAACTTTCCGTTATTTTGCGGGGTCTGATGTACTATGAACGATTCTCCAATACCAATTCTTTCTATAATTCCCTTGGCTATTACTATCATTTTATCCCAGTCAAATAACTGGTATTTCACGGAAGAACTCCCGCAGTTTAATGCTAATATTTTCATTATGACCTCCTGGTTTTATATAGTATTTATGTTATTGAGCCTGTACGGCAGTTATAGCTGCAACGTTTACAATATCCATATATTTGCAGCCTCTTGATAGATCATTGACAGGTTTTGCAAGCCCCTGGATTATTGGGCCGATTGCTTCGGCACCAGCAATTCTTTCTACTAATTTATATCCAATGTTTCCAGAATCGAGGTTAGGAAATATCAGGACATTTGCTTTTCCTGCTACAGGGCTGTCTGGAGCTTTTTTTGATCCTGCTGACTCTATCAGTGCTGCGTCTGCCTGTAGTTCTCCGTCAACATTAAGATCAGGGTGATTTTCTTTTAAGAGCCTGTAAGCTGCCTGTACTTTATTGATATCTTCATGTCTGGCACTTCCTTTAGTTGAAAAAGAAAGAAGTGCTACTGAGGGGTCAACTTCAAGGAATGTTTTACAGCTTTCAGCAGAGGCCAGTGCGATATCTGCCAGTTTAGCAGGGTCAGGATTTGGATTTACTGCACAATCTGCAAATATCAGTGCCCCGTCTTTACCTAATTTTTTATTGTTAGTTTCCATTATAAAGCAACTGGATACAGTTTTCATCTCAGGTTTAGTGCCGATGATTCTGATAGCTGCACGCAGGACATCTCCAGTTGTATTTTCAGCACCTGCAACAGCACCATCAGCAACACCTTTATTTACCAGCATAGATCCAAAGTACAAAGGGTCTCTCATAATTTCTTTTGCTTCTTCCAGAGTCATTCCCCGGGCTTTTCTCATCTCGTAATAAGTTTCATAAAATTCTTTATAGTGGGAACTTTTTTCAGGATCTATAATTTCACAGTGTATTAAGTAGCCTTTATTTTCAAAAGATTTTTTTATTTTTTCAATATTACCCAGAATTATAACTTTTGCAATTTTATTTTTTGTTATTTCGTTAGCTGCATCAATAGTTCTTTCATCACTGCCTTCAGGAAGAACAATTGTTTTCTCTCTGGATCCAGCTGTTTTCCAGAATTTTTTTATTAGTGACAATTTACGACACCTCCGAGTTTTATATTCTTTTATACGAAATAGTTAAAAGAAAGCTTAAAATCATACTACGCTATTATAGGTTAAGCAATATTTACAGGTATATATATAGCTGATCCAAAGTAAACTGTCCGACACTGAAGTTTTCAAATGACTTCGTTAATGTACGCAAGTACACTGCACTCAGGCATTTAAACGTACAGTTCAATTTGTACCAGCTATAGCTGATCCAGAGTAAACTGTCCGACACTGAAGTTTTCAAATGACTTCGTTAATGTACGCCAGTACACAGCACTCAGGTATTTAAACGGACAGTTCAATTTGTACCAGCTATATTAGTGAAATGTTGTATTGATTGTAAAAGAAGATATTAAATTTACAAAAAACCAGCTGAATTAAGTTTTTTTTACAATAGATCAGGGATTTTGAATATGTTCAAATGTTTTCAAAACAGGATATCCTGGATATACTAAATAGCTTTAATATTAATAAAATATAGCTGATCCAAAGTAAAATGTCCGACACTAGTAAAATGTCCGACACTAGTAAAATGTCCGACACTGAAGTTTTCAAATGACTTCGTTTATGTACGCAAGTACACTGCACTCAGCCATTTAAACGGACAGTTCAATTTGTACCAGCTAGATACTTGTAAAAAGGAGGCTTTATGGGGGATTAAAACGGATTTTTTTATTTTTTAATTCCATTGATATATATTTGGAAAATTTATCAAAGAAAGGCGTTTAAAAGTGGGAATGAATATAACTCAAAAAATCATCAAAAACCATCTCATAAGTGGAGAGATGAAAGCAGGCGAGAAAATCGCTATAAAAATAGATCAAACATTGACACAGGATGCTACAGGAACTATGGCATACCTTCAGTTTGAAGCTCTTGGAGTTCAAAAAGTTCAAACGGAATTGTCTGTATCATATATTGATCACAATATGCTGCAGAATGGATTTATGAATGCAGATGACCATGCATTTCTTCAGAGTATAGCAAAGAAGCATGGTATTTATCTTTCAAAACCAGGAAATGGAATTTGCCATCAGGTTCATCTGGAAAGATTTGGTATTCCTGGTAAAACACTTGTTGGTTCAGATTCCCATACTCCAACTGGTGGCGGATTAGGTATGCTTGCTATGGGTGTTGGAGGACTGGATGCTGCACTATCAATGGCTGGTCAGCCTTTTTACTTAAATATGCCTAAAGTAGTAGAAGTTAGATTAACAGGCAGTCTAAAACCTTTTGTCAGCGCAAAGGATGTTATTCTAGAGTTATTACGTCGTGTAACTGTTAAAGGTGGCGTAGGTAAAGTTATGGAGTTCACAGGTCCTGGTATTGAAACCTTAACTGTTCCTGAAAGAGCGACTATTACTAATATGGGTGCTGAGATCGGGGCAACGACTTCAATATTCCCTTCTGATGAAATCACCAGGCAGTTTATGGCAATCCAGGAAAGAGATGAGCAGTGGGTTGCAGTACAGGCAGACAGTGACGCTGTATATGATGATCTTATTGAAATCGATCTTTCTACACTTGATACAATGATTGCTCAACCTCATATGCCGGATCAGGTTGTTAAAGTAAAAGAGATAGAAGGAAAAGAAGTTAATCAGGTAGTAGTAGGATCATGTACTAACTCAAGTTATAAAGATATCTCTACTCTTGCACAGATGTTAAAAGGAAAAAAGGTTCATGAAAATATTTCTATGGGTCTTCTTCCAGGTTCAAAACAGGTGTTAAGAAAACTGGTTCAAACAGGTGAGTTAGATAGTATACTTGATGCTGGCGTGAGAATTCTTGAGACTTCTTGTGGAGCATGTATAGGCATGGGCTTTTCTCCTGGAACGGATGCCGTAACATTGAGAACTTTTAATAGAAACTTTTTAGGTAGAACTGGTACCAAAAGTGCTCAGGCGTACCTGTGTTCTCCTGAAGTTGCAGTCGCGGCTGCCCTTGAAGGAAAAATTACGGACCCTAGAGATTTAGGTCTGGATACTCCTGTTTACGATGTAAATACTACTTTTACTATTGATGATTCTTTAATATTAGCGCCTGATGAAGATGGAAGTAATGTTGAAATTAAACGAGGTCCTAATATTAAGCCACTGCCACTTAACGAAGGTATCAGCGGCAAAATTGAAGGTACAGTAGTACTTAAGGTAGAAGATGATATTACTACTGACCATATAATGCCTGCCGGGGCAAAGATACTGCCGTTAAGATCAAATGTTCCGGAAATTTCCAAGCATGTTTTTGAAGTTATTGATCCTGCATTTCCTGAAAGAGCAAAAGCTGCTGGAACTGGAATTATTATTGGTGGAGAAAACTATGGACAGGGATCCAGTAGAGAGCATGCTGCATTAGCTCCAATGTATCTGGGTGTGAGAGCAAAATTAGTTAAGAGCTTTGCCAGAATTCATTTGGCAAACCTTGTTAACTTTGGAATCCTGCCTCTTACTTTTGTAAATCCAGCTGATTATGATTCAATAGACCAGGATGATAAGCTTGCAGTTGATTTGTCTGATATTGAATCAGGTCAAGTTACTGTAACTAATCAAACCAAAGGCAGCTCTTTTAAAGCAGACCATCCACTATCTCAGCGTGAAATTGAAATAGTACTGGCTGGTGGGGCTTTGGGTTATGTAAAAAAGCAGACTGTTACAGCTTAAAAGCTATAGATAAAGTTAAGCGTTACACAAGCGGTATAAAAAAAATAGTTTGTATGGAACTCCCTTTAGTATTATAAATATGCCAGAGGGAGTTCTTTTATGTTTAGTAAAGAATAAAAAAGACAGGCGAGGTAAACTATGAAATTAAAAACAACAGCTCAGTCGGGTTCATTAGAATCTTGTGATCTTATTGTTGTTGTGGATCCTGTGAAAAGTGGGGTTGGAAGAAAAATAGAGCTTGAGTCAATGGTTTTAAATGAATATGGCGACTCGATAAAAAAAGATATCATAGAAGTTTTAGATAAACATAAGATAGAAGATGTTCATTTAAAAATAAATGATAGAGGGGCTTTAACTCCAACAATTAAAGCTAGAGCGGAGTCTGCAATTCTTAAATCTTGGAAAGGAGAGAATTAATGGCAAAAGGTAAATTAAAACGAACTATGCTTTATATTCCTGGAAATAACCCTGCTATGGTTCAGAATGGAGCTGTCTATGGTGCAGATTCAATACTGCTGGACCTTGAAGATGCGGTAGCTGTTAATAGAAAAGAAGATGCCAGGGTTTTAGTTAGAAATATGCTTGATTTTATCGACTTTGGGGATGTTGAAGTTACAGTAAGAATCAATGGCATGGATACAGACTATGCAATAGATGATATGGAGGCTATTGTTCCTCAGAAACCGGATGCAGTCAGGATACCTAAAATTAATACAGAAAATGATATTAAAAAAGCTGATGAGATAATTACCAGGATTGAGAAGGAGAATGGTATAAAAGCTGGTTCAACAATGATACACGCTATGATTGAGACTGCTGTTGGCGTAGAAAATGCTTTTTCTATAGCAACTTGTTCACAGAGAATTACAGCTTTAACTATTGGGGCTCAGGATTTAACCGCTGATATGCAGGTTGTTAAAACTGATACAGGAGAAGAAATAGCGTATGCCAGACAGAGAATTGTAATGGCAGCCAAGGCCGCGGGAATCGCAGCTATTGATACGGTCTATGCCGATGTTGATGATGAAGAAGGTCTTATAAAAGAAACAGAAATGATCAAAACAATTGGTTTTGATGGTAAAGCTGTTATTAATCCGAGACAGATTAAACCTGTACATGACGTATATATGCCATCAGATGATGCTATTGAAAAAGCAAAAATAATTGTTGAGGCAAATATCAAAGCTCAAAAAGAAGGTGTGGGAGTTTTTGCTATTAATGGAAAAATGGTTGATGCACCTGTTGTTGCTCGTGCAGAAAGGGTTTTAGAGCTTGCCGGTGTTGATGCAGGAGGTTTGAAATGAAAAATTCTATTGGAAGAGAGATTCCTCAAAGTGTTGATGGTATTGATAATATTGTTCCTTATCAGGGTGAATGGGCTATTGTTAATTCAATAAAATCAGGCAGCAGTTTTAAGGCTCCTCAGGCATTGAAAGTAAAGCCGGTAGACCATGTAAAAGTATGTGATAATCTTGAAGAATGTTTAGATAAGTTAGAACTGCATGATGGAATGACGATCTCATTTCATCATCATATGAGAGGTGGAGATGGAACTATTGTTCCTGTTATCGAGTCTCTGGCAAAAAGAGGATTAAAAGATATTACCCTTGCTTCTTCATCATTAACTGGAGCGCATGAACCACTTGTTCCATATGTTGAGGACGGGACTATTACACGTATTTTCACATCCGGATGTAGAGGTAAACTGGGCAAGGCGGTATCTGCTGGTAAATTGAAGAAGGTTGCTGTTTTTCATTCGCATGGTGGAAGGGCAAGAGCTATAGAGGCTGGTAGAATAAAAATCGATGTTTCGTTTATATCAGCAGCAGCAGCAGATGAGGCAGGAAATGCTACAGGGAGCTGGGGAAAATCTGCTTGTGGTTCTTTAGGTTATGCAATGATAGATTCGGAATATTCAAGACAGGTGGTTGTTGTAACGGATAATCTGGTGGAGTACCCCTGCTTACCGTCTTCTATAAAGCAAAAAGATGTAGACTATGTTGTGAAAATTGATAGTATTGGAGATCCTGAAAAAATTGCTGGTGATACAACCAGGATAACTAAGAATCCCATGGATTTAAGGATTGCAGACCTTGCAGCAGAGGCAATGATTAAACTGGGCTATGTTAAAAATGGTTTTTCTTTCCAGTGTGGTGCTGGTGGAGCTTCGTTAGCTGTAGCCAGATTTATTTGTGATTATATGAGAAAGAAAGATATAAAAGGCGGATTTTTACTGGGCGGCATAACATCTGTTATGACAGATATGCTGGAAGAAGGTCTTTTTGATCTTGCATTTGATGTTCAGAGTTTTGATGCAGCGGTATCAAAGTCTATATATGGTAATGAAAAGCATATAGAAATTTCGGCATCGCAGTATGCTAACCCGCTTAATTGTGACTGTATGACACATAAGCTGGATACGGTAGTATTAGCTGCACTTGAGATAGATACTGATTTTAATGTGAATGTACTGGTAGGTTCTGACGGAAATATCAGGGGTGCATCCGGAGGACATAGTGACACTGCTGCCGGTGCCAGTCTTACGGTTTTAGTAGCACCATCTATTAGAGGACGTTTGCCAATTGTTAAAAAGAATATCCATACAGTTGTTACACCAGGCGCTTCAGTTGATTTGCTGGTTACAGAAAAGGGTATTTGTATCAATCCTTTAAGGCAGGATTTAAAAGATAAACTTGAAGGTTCAGGATTGCCGATAAGAGATATAAATGAACTGGCAGAAGAAGTAGAAAGGATTTGTGGGAAACCTGAAGAACCTGAGTTTGAGGATAAAGTAGTAGCAGTTGTAGAATACAGGGATGGCAGCATTATTGATGTTATCAGGAAAGTTAAGAGTTAGGCCGGTAATAGTTTATTGAGTTTTAAACAGGAGAAAATGTGAACTCTGGTTTCTTGAACAGGATTTTAAGTGCCAGAGAAAAAAGGCAGAGCCTGCGTATAAGCGCAGGCTCTTCTTTTATTACATTTAATCTCAATATTCCAGGCTATCCTAAATCTTCTGAATATATAAAAAAAGCCTTTGTTTTATTAGCAGAAGAGGTGAAAATGTTTTTTAGTACTTTTTTTAAAGTAGAAGAGGAAACAGGTGTTGATGAAGCCGGTCATTATATGTTTATTCCTGTAAAGGAGGAAGATTTAAAAAAACTGAAAAAGGCTGCTTTAGAATTTGAAGAGAATCATGTGCTGGGCCGGTTATGCGATATTGATATTTATGAAAAGATTGGCAGCTCAGTTTCCGGTTCTAAAAAGAAGAAATGTTTTTTATGTAATGAACAGGCTCAAATATGTATTAAAAGAAAAGAACATTCAATAGAGGAGTTACGAGGTTATTGTGATCAGCTGTTGATTTCTTATGTAAAAGATAAAGAAAATAATAATATAGTTGATAATCTACTTTATTGTGTTTATTCAGCACTCTTGTCTGAGGTATCGCTTCATCCAAAACCTGGTTTAGTTACAAGGTTGAGTAGTGGTCCTCATAAGGATATGAACTTCTTTACTTTTATAAAAAGCAGTGCAGTATTAATGGCAGGGTACAGGCAAATGGCATTTATGGCATTAAATGAAAACTGGACGGCAGAACACAGGTTAAATAGAATGAGGATGACAGGTCTGAAGATGGAGCAGGAGATGTTACGGGTCACACACGGGGTTAATACCCATAAGGGGGCTGTTTTTTTACTTGGACTGGCTATTATAGCTTCTGTCAGAAGTATTAAGGATAAAGGGATAATAGACTATGAATTTATTTCATCCGATATCAAGGATATGACCAGAGATATTACAGCTGAATTAAAAAATATAAGGATAAATACTCATGGTGCGCTGGTGTTCAGAGATTTTGGACTTGCTGGAGCAAGAGGGGAAGCCGAGGATGGTTTGCCTCTGGTTTTTAATACGGGTATCCCTGCTGCCAGATCTATTAAAAGCAGGTTAAGCGGGGAAGAATTAATGACAGCAGTTCTGACTGAAATTATACATGAAAATAATGATACAAATATTATCTACCGGGGTGGAATTGATCATTTGAATAAAGTTAAAGAATATGCCGGTCAAATTATAGATGCCGGTTTTTGGAACGAAAGATCCAGACTCCTGTATGAGGATCTTTGCAGTTATTGTAACTTTCATAATCTTTCCTGTGGTGGTTCAGCGGATCTATTGATTTTAACTCTATACTTTCTAAAATTAGAAAATATATTTGGTGCTGAGTGATAAAAATAATATAAACTGGCTCACAATAGTGTTGATAAATTAGTTCGAAGTTATTTAGTTCTAAGTTCTAAGTTGGGAAGTTCTAAGTTCTAAGTTATTGCCGGATTACCAGCCATTTAAACGGACAGTTCAATTTGTACCAGCTATACATTCCGGGCATCTCATATTTTAGATGGTAACAATACTAACTATTAATATCAATTTAATACTACTGTACATACAATATGACGTTTATATAACGGATCTTTATCAACACTATTGTGGGCCAGTTTGAAAATAATACTAATTTTTATCGGTTAGTTCGCGTATTTATATAATTGTATAATAGTCCATGATTATGAAGTTAAAACCTTTTTCTGAAAGAAACCGAAAAATTATTAATGGTATTACGGAAAATAAAAAAATGGCTAACGGCTATATTTTTTATGGAGTACCAGGTTCTTTTATGAGTGATGCTGCCGTATACTTTGCCAGTGCTGCAAACTGCCAGGTATGTTTAGAGGGTTTTTGTGGCAAATGCCACGCATGTCGATCGATTAGCAGAAATAATTATGCAGACTTAATTTATATTGATCCGCAAAAAGAAAAGTCTCTATCCGGTAATATAACTATTGATCAGGTAAGAGAAATTAAGGAACTTGTGAAGTATGGCCCGAATAGTGGTAAATACTTATTTGTTGTTATTAGAAACTGTCAGAAATTTACTGTTCAAGCAGCCAATGCTTTTCTGAAAGTTCTGGAAGAGCCTTTACCTGGTGTATGTTTTATATTAATAACAAAGAATGTTGCAGATGTTTTGCCGACAATTAAATCCAGGTGTCAGCTGATGTTTTTCCCAAAAGCAGGACACAATAATGTTATGGACTATTTGTATGAAAATTATTCAGAAGAAGAACTGAAGGAGATTAATCAAAAAACATATAATAATGAATATCTGTTAAATGTTTTTTTAGAAGAGGGTTATTTAGTCGGTGAGGGGTATATTACCTGCAGGGATATTTTGAATAAAGATAAGTTTGCCAGGCTGGAGATAGTGCAGAATTTAATCAAGGATAAACATAATGCTCAGACGTTATTAATGATCTGGATACAGGAAATATGGAATGACTGGCAGAACCTGAGTGAAAAAGATTATACCATTTTAGACAAGTTAATCGAAAATACAGGACAAATGAAGTATAATGTAAATCTTAGATTGCATTTAGAGAATCTTCTGATTTGTCTGTGAGGATATGAATATAAAATGTATGCTTTAAACATAAGAGAACTAGAAAAATCTGTAAGATTAAACAGGTTAAAAAAACAGCCTGTATTAGGTGAATATATTGTTGTTGAAACTAATAGAGGAGTGGAGTGTGGAAAGGTTGTTTTTGCAAAATGCTGTATGGCTAAAAACAAAAAACACAAGGCAGGTGATATCTTTGTTAAAAGAGCAATTAGATCGGCGACTAAAGATGATCTTGATATTCTGGAAGAATTATCTGGAATTGAACAGAATTATTTGCAAAAATGTAAGAGTATAGCAGGTAATTTTGACTCTGCAATTCTAATTAAAAAATGTGAGCTCTTATTTGATAAGAAAAAGATATATATTCATTTTATTTATACAAATGATAAGAAGCGTAAAAAGAAAATGAAAAATCAGGATCTGGGTTCTTTAATTTCTAATGCTGTCGGATGTAAGATAGAGTTAAAAGAAGCTGGTGTCAGGGGGATAGCAAAAGTATTAGGGGGAGTTGGGATATGTGGTAGATCATTGTGCTGCAGCTCGGTTTTGAATGAAACCAAGTCGGTAACCATAAAGAGCGCAAAGGAACAGGGGATTACTATGAACCCTAAATCATTATGTGGTCTGTGTGGTAAATTAAAATGCTGCCTGCGATATGAAAGAGATAATTATATGAATGGAGTATTTATTAAGGATAATAAAGAAAAGAATAATTTAGAAGATAAGCAGTATTTTTATGCTTCAGGAAAAAATGAGTTATGAATGACTGTCTGTTTTGTAAAATTGTCCAGGGAGATATACCGGCAGAAAAAGTCTTTGAGAATGATAATGTTCTGGCTTTTAAGGATATTAATCCTCAGGCGCCTGTTCATATTTTAGTAATACCTAAGAATCATTATGCTGATATATCAGTGTTATATAATGAAGAGGCTGCTTTAATAGTAGATATATTTGAGGCAGTTAAGAAGGTAACAGAGAAATTATATATTGATGATAGTGGTTTCAGGGTAGTGGTCAACAAGGGAACAGATGCAGGTCAATTAGTAAATCATATTCATTTCCATGTTCTTGGAGGTAGAAAACTGGAGTGGCCTCCAGGATAGTTATTATTTTTTGAAGATAGTTTAAGGTTATATTAAGGAGGTGTTTTAGGAATGGCAAAGCAGGAAAAGAGACCCGGAGAATCTATAGATTCTGTTTTAAGAAAGTTTAAACGTAAACTTAAGAATGAAGGTACATTACAACATCTTAAACAGAAAGAATATTTTGAAAAACCATCTGAAAGTAAGAAGAGAAAAAAAAGAGCGGCTATAAGGAGAAATACTCTTCGTCAAGAAGCAGATAGATGGTAGTGAATTATGTTTTTGAATTAAAGAGCAGAAAAAACTAACAAAGTAGAATAGGTTTTTAATAGTATTTTAATCAATGAAGAAGTTTTGTCTGCTCTTTTAACTTTTAGTTTAAGAAGAATGAAAAAATCGTCTCATGAAATATTATTTTAAGAATAGTCTGATTCGTTATACAACAATTTTGGATAGATACTTAATCAGGGAATTTGCCGGGCCGTTTTTTTTGGCAGTATGCGGCTTTGCAATTATTGCTATTGTAGATATCCTTTTTTATTTAGTTGAACTGGCTGTAATTTCAGGAGTCTCTTTTCTTACTGTTATACGCCTGCTTTTGTATAAACTGCCCGCAGTGATGCAGCTTTTTTTTCCGATGGCTGTATTATTTGCGGTGATGCTTCTTTTAGTGCGTATGGCAAAAGATAATGAGTTGACTGTACTACGTGTATCAGGGATAAATGTTATAAGAGTTGTGGTGCCGATATTATTTTTAGCAGTTATTACAAGTTTTTTATCTTATCTTGTAAATGAAAAAGTTGTTCCCTGGGCAAATAGAGAATCGGATAGTTTAATTAGAAGAGAGGTCAGGAAAAAGCCTCTGCCTGATATTGTAGAAAATGTTGTCTTTAAGGGTGTTGGCGAAAGGTTTTTTTATATAAAGAAAATTGATCCGGAAGAAGGTATTATGCAGAATGTTTTGATTTTTGAAGAGAAAGCCAGGTTTCCAAGGTTTATTACTGCTAAAGAAGCAAGGTGGGATGAGAAATCATGGCTGCTGATGGATGGATATGTTCAGGTTATAAATTCAGAAGGACTGGTTGACTTTGTAGATCAGTTTTCTGAAATGAAAATACATGTAGATCAGGAGATAAGTAATTATTATAGAAAAAAAACTGCTAAAGAAATGGATTCAAGAGAATTAAAGAAAAAAATAGATAGTCTGAAAAAAGGTGGTATCAGTACAAGAGCTTTAAATGTGGAGTATCATATGAAGAAAAGTATTCCTGCAGCATGTTTTGTTTTTGGTATACTGGGAGTAGCCTTTTGTTTAGTATTTGTCAGGTCCGGTCAAGACTGGTGGGGTGTGATTTTAGCAATTTGTATTTCTGTGCTGGCAGTTGGTTTTTATTTTTTTATTGTAGCTTTGTTCAGAGCAATGGCAAAAGATGGCAATATAACTCCTTTTCTAGGTGTGTGGATACCAAATATTCTTTATGGGTCTCTGGCTTTATTAACAATTACCTGGCAAAGCTTCAGGCGTTGAAGAAGTATTATGCGAGAATGGGGAACTGCTCTTAAGAAAAAATCTGAATACAACCTGGCCATATCGCTGGTTAAGAGAAAACAGTACTATGATGCTCTGGACCGTTTTAAAAATCTTATAAAACATAACAGAAGGGTGTTGCCTGACATACTGATTCCGTTATACAGGCAGTTAGCTGCAAATTACCATAACTTGAATATTAGATTGTTAATTGCAGAGTTATATATATGTGATGGCGACTATAAAGAAGCTGTTAATGAATTAGAAGAAGTTTTTGAGATTGATTATAAATTTACACAGGTATATTTTTTATTAAGTAAGATATACAGTAAAAATGGTCAGAAAGACAGGATAAAGTATATATTTGAAAATGCTTTTAAAAAAGATATCATGGATTCAGTTATTATTGACTTATTGCCAAGGATTTATCTGGAAGAAGAGGATCTGGATAAGAGCATAGGCTTTTATGAAGAGTTAATAGAAAAACATTCTCAAACAATAAAATATCAGCGTACCCTGGCTGAACTATATATAAAAGCAGCTCAATATGAAAAGGCAATATTAATTTATGAGCAAATAGCTAAACTATTACCTAAAGATACCCATGGAATAGCAGGCAGATGTGAACAGCTTATTGAGTACTGTCCCAATAGTATTTTGATTAGAAGGATTTTAGCTGAAATGTATTTTAGTATCTATGATTTTGCTAAAGGTATCTTTTTTGTGAAACATATGCTGGAACTGGATAGCTCAGTACAGCCTGAAGCAATTGATATATATCGAAATGTACTGGAACTTTATCCTGATACAAGCGAAGTAATATTTGCCATGGCTGAAGTACTGGTTGAATCTTCTCGTTATACTGAAGGAGTAAATTATCTTCAAATATTGATTTCGAAAAATGAATTTGATCATCAGTTAATCAAGGATTTACTAGAAACGATACTGGAAAGATATCCTGATCAAATACTGGCCTGGCAGTTACTGTCAGATATATTTTATTCAAAACATGATTACGCAGAAACTCTGGACTGTATAGAGAAAATGGTTTTTCTTGATAGTTCCGGCAGTATTAATGTTCAGGAACGTTTATTGAGTATCTTAAATATGGACAAAAGTTTACAAAATAAGTGCAGATATTTACTGGCAAAGCATTTTTTTTATAAGAAAGAACATAAAAAATGTCTTGCTGAATGTGCTGTTTTAACTGGTACTGATTATGAAAATCAGGCTAAATGTATACAGGCTGATGTTGAAAAAGATGCCGGTAACCTGGTCAAAAGCAAAAAGATACTTTTAAGTGTTTTTCAGGGCAATAAATATAACTGGGATATATATCAAAACCTGGTTGAGCTGCATAGAAAAATAATTGATGAACAGAAGGATGTAAAGCAGGGCTTTCGAAGTCCGGATGCTCATAATAAATTATTTAACTCTGGTCTTATTCATTTGAGGAAGGGTGATCTGTTTGCTGCTCTGGAAAACTTTCAAAAAGTTTCGGTAAATGCTGACTTGAGGTTTAAGGCCTATATGCTGATAAGCCGGTGTTTTTTAGAAATGGGGCGCTTTGATTTATCAATAAACCAGTTGATGAGACTATTACCTCATTTAGAGAAAAAGGATAGAGATATCAGTAATACGATCCGTTATTTTATAAGTGTAAATTATATTAATATGGGGGATATTGCCGAAGCAATAAGCTATCTGGAGTCAATAATGGAAGATGATGTCAACTTCCCTAATATAAGAGGACTGCTGGAATGGTATAAGCAGCAAAGTGTTTTAACATTTAGCGGTAAGGCTCTGTCCGGTTGTTTGTGGAGCAATGATAATAGGTCTGTATCCGTGCTTTCAGTTCCAAACATGGAAAAAGCCTCTTTATTAAAGAAAAAGCAGCCAGATACTCAATATGTGAGCTTTGCTTATCCACATAATAATCGTGGGGTAGAGTATCTTATCAAGAAACATATAAAGGCCGCAGAGGATGAATTTAATTTAGCAGTTCAAATGGAACCTGATTTTACAGTTGCGTACTGTAACTTATCAATTCTAAGTCTTTTAAAAGAAGAAACCGGTCAGGCCATAGATCATTTGCGGAAGGCTGAAGAATTAAATAAGAATTTAGATCTGGTTTATTTGAATTTGGGATTAGTTTTTCTTGTTCAGAAAAACTATGACCTTGCAAAAGAACATTTTTTAAAAGCATTATCAATAAATCCACAGAATCATTTAGCAAAATTAAATATCGGGGATATATATTTTTTTATGAAAGATCTGAAAAGAGCGTTTGATTACTGGCAGTCTTCAATGTCAACAGGTACCTTATTCTACTTTATTCAGCGGCGTTTGGGTCACTTACTGTCTGAGGGTCTGACGTTTAATTACTGGTCTAATGACTTTAATTTGCAGCTTTATGATTTTTTAAATGGGGATTCTTGAAAAAAAGCTTTTTGAAAAATACAGAAAATACTGTTAATCCTTTTAAAAAAAGAGGTTTATATACAGCTGTTGTACTTTGTTTTTACTTTATTATTACCTGTCAGGCTTCCGGCCTGTTTTCACAAGAAAAAGTTAAATTGTCAGCTGATCATATTTATTGTCAGGAAGATACACATAACCTGATAGCATCATCAAATGTCCGTTTGATATATGGTGATATAGAAGTGCAGGCCCAAAAGTTGTGTTTAGACACGGCATCTAATCATGTCTGGGGTACTGGTAATATCAGGATTAGACGTGGTGATGATGAGTTTTATTCCAGCTATCTGTATTTTGATTTAAATGAAGAAGTGGTAAAGCTTAAGGATATTAATATTAAGGTCGTGCCTGCTGAAAAAAACGAAAAACCTCTTTTTCTTTCTGCCTCAAAATTAGATGATACAGGAAAAATGAAAAGTGGCAGTAACGGTTTTTTTACCAGTTGTAGTCATAAGTCCCGTCATTATTTTGTCTGGGCGCAGTATTTTGAATATTATCCTGATCAAAGGTTAATTGGTTATAATGTATTTATATATAATCCTGTTTTATTTGTACCTTTTGCTTTTTGGACCCCTGTTTATTTTTATGAGCTGGGAAAACGCAGGATTGTCTGGCGTAATCCTACCATAGGAGAGAAGAAAACAGCTGGCTGGGGCTGGTTTATGCAAAATACAATTGATTATGACAATATAGATGGTGAAGATTCAAGTCTGTATCTGGATTTTTTTGAATTTAAAAAGAGCAGGATAGAGGGAAATACAATCATAGAAGAAACTAACTGGCGGCCCGGTTTAGGTATAAAACATCAGTATAAGCTGTTTGATAACCGGGGACAAATGTATTTTTATCAGCTGGTTCCTTATCACAATGAAATACCAAATATCAAAAGGAACTGGGAGCAAAGCTGGCAGTTTGATAATAATTTATCTTTAGATTTAAAGTACACTAATATTGATGCTGAACTTATTAATTCCAGTGGTAGAAAGAAAGTAGAAGAAAGTGTTTTTAATGTTAAATATGATAATCTGGGCGATAAATATGATTTAAGTGCATATTCTAAGGAAGATTTTAGACAGAACTATAAAAAGAATAGTTTGAAATTAACCAGATCATTTAATGGCGATGACTTATACAGCTTTAATTTAGTTAAGGAAGACTATGCTTCCAGTAAGAGAAAAAATATCAGGTCAACATTAAAACAAAGTGTTTTTCTGCCTGATGATATAAAAATGTCTAACGACCTGGATTTTAATAAGGAGCAGACAGCCTCTGGTATTAATGACTACAGACTTGATACTTCTACAATTTTTTCCAGGGAAATCTGGAATAATCTGAACGTAAATCTGGTGATAGACCATACTTTTGATCTGGAAGCTAAAGAAAGGTCAAAATATGATTCTAAAAATGATTATCTTTTCAAACAGCCGGAGTTTAATATAAATTATAATGATAAACTTTTTGCCGGGATCAGTTTAACTGAAAAAATTACAATAGCAAGGTACCAGGAAGTGCAATATGATAATGGAACTGGTAAAGCCCGCTTTTTTCCGGAGCCGGAAGATTTTGGAGTAGAGCCGAATACATATATTTTTAAACAGTCGCTGAACAAGCGGTTTTCAGATTTGCCTGCTGATTCCAGCCTTTTTTTATCGGCCAGTTATGATCAGTATATTTTTAAAAACGCCGGTTACTCATTATTTGAAGGGGATGCTTTATATAAGTATAACTTTAAAGTCGATCATACTATGGACCTTGGTTTTTTTAAAACAAGTACAATTTTTAATCGCGGTTTTAGTCCTAATGATGAAGAAAATAATAATAACCGTTCTAATTCACCTTTTTTCCGTTTTGATAGTGAGAAACGTTCGGATACTGACTCTTTTACAGAGGTAATAACTTTTTACTGGGATAGTGAATCTAAATATAAATGGCAGCATACCGGAGGTTATAACCTTTTAACAGGTGAACGTAATGATCATAGTGTTACTCTGCTTATTAATCCAAATAAAATATTTAAATTTAATATGACTTATGGAATAAATTTTAACGGTTCAGGATTTGAAGGAGCAAAACATAAGCCCCGGATTATTGATATTCAATTAGCACCATTGGAAAATTTAGAATTTAGTTTTAATATTTTTCATAACGATAATTTTAGAAATGATAAAGGTGAGCTGGCTTCGATTAGAGATTCCAGTTTAAAGGTGAATTTTAATTTTGGTGGAGACCAGGACAACCGGTGGGAGATAGAGGCATATTATCAATATATGAATTATAATGGTCAGATGCAGACAATTCGAGCTAATCGTTACGAGTTACAAAACTATTCTATAATTAAGAATGATCATTGCAGGAGATTTCAATTTACCTATGATATGAATAGAGAGGAAATCCGTTTTAAGGTAACAGTTCTGGCTTTTCCTGAAGATAGTATAGGTTATGTCAAGAATAAGGAAATATCCAAAATAGAAGGAGTTCTGGATGATGCATCAGCAGAGAGGTTTTAACAGATTGAATTTTGAACAGTTTTGGTGCAAAGGGAGAATATATCTTTTCAGAAGCCTTATTATTACCGGGATGTTGTTATTATTAAGTTGTGCAAGGACTGTTAGTGATAAATCGACAATCTTAAGAATGGAAATGAAGTTAACGATGTCAGGTAATGTTGATCTGGACCATTATGATTATTATATTGTTTTTTCAGTGTCTGGTAGCCCGGTGGTTCCATCATTAAATGTAATAGCACAGCAGGAATACTTTCCTTTCCCGGGTAGAGCATATGATGAATTTAATTATGATTTAACGCTTAAAGAGGGAGTAAACTATTTTTACAGGACCTATTTTTCTTCCTGGTCTGATTATATTATCTGTTCTGATCAGGGTGCTGTGCTTTATAAATCAGGTGCTGAAGCTTTTGATAAAGCAACATCTGCTAATAATCATTTAGCAAACTATCCGCCGGAACAGAAATTTGATTTTGACTTTAATGTAAACGGCAAAACAATAACCCTGGTATTTAACAGCCAGGATATATTAGATAATAATAAAACTTTATATTTTGCTTTTATTACTTGTAAAAAAGATGAGACTAAAAACCTGGAAACAGGCTATCTACAGGATGTTTTATATGATTTATCTGAAGCAAATATTGACTTGAAAGCAGGAAAAGAAAGAGTTAATAAGACGGATTCCCAAAGTGGCAAGGCAGATGAATCAGCTAATATTGTGTCATGGGAGGTAAGAATATTATAACAGTTATTTCGGCACTTCTGACGTGTCTGATTTTCCCTGGAGTTAACTTATTTTTTATAGCATATATATGTCTAATACCACTGCTGTTTGATTTGAATAAAGCAGCAGATTCTAATCAGAGGTACGCAAAGTCAGGTATAAGAAGAAAGTTTTTTTTTAGAGGGTTAGTTTATGGCTTTATAATAATGCTCTATTTTCATAGATGGATGCTGGAGCTGCAGGCATGGGCAGCCTGGTATTATGTTGTGATTTTATGGGTTGCAGCTTCTTTATTCTATGCACTTTTTTATGGGACAGCGATGTTTTTATATGCCTGGGGCAGGAACTCAATTCCTGATATTTACCTCTTTCCTGCCTGCTGGATATTTGCTGAATGGTTAAGAACAGCAGGTCCTGTGGGAAGCTCTGCCGGTGCACTGGGGTACTCGCAGTCTTCTTTTTTACCAGTACTGCAGACAGCTTCTGGTTTTGGGCTGTATGGATTATCTTTTTTTATTGTTTTATGTAATGTTTTGTTATGGAAGCTGATAAGCGGCCAGGAGATAAAAAAGCATTTTATAATTTTAATGTTAGTAAGCACTATTGTTTTTTTATCTGGATGGCGACAGCTTTCTAAAGAAGATAACATGGCGGCTATAAGTAAAGACTATAAAGAAGTAAAGGCAGCAATTATCCAGGCAAACCATGAGCAGTCAAAAAAAATGCAAAAAAAATACTGGCCGTTAATACGGCAGGACTATATAAATATGACCCTTGAGGCAGTTAAGGGCCAGCCTGATATTGTAATCTGGCCGGAAACGATCACCCCGGTCTTTAATCTGGAAAGTACGGAATTTATTCGTAAGCTTAAATGGATCGCTGATAAATATAAGATATCAATAATATTTGGAACTCCTGTACATGAGGATGGTAAATATTATAATGCTGCAGTTGTTATTGATGATAAAGGTATAAATTTAAAGTACTATAAAAAGACTAGATTGATGCCATTCGGGGAATACTGGCCGGCAAAAAATATTATAAAATTTTTTGATGAAGACCTTGTTACATCAGACTATGAAAGGGGAAATGAACCAATGTGCCTGTCAGTAAAAGAATTAAAAGTAGCTGGGGGTATTTGCCTGGAATCAATTTATCCTGAAATTAGTAGAAAAGGTGTAAACAAAGGAGCTGATATTTTATGTTTCCTTGCTAATAATGCATGGTTTTTTGGGTCTATAGCCGCAGAAGAGCTTTTCCAGATGAGTATATTAAGAGCAGTAGAAAATGATCGGTTTATGATACAGGTTTCGAATACGGGCATATCAGGTCTGGTTTCTAATAAGGGAAAAGTAATAGCTAAAATGCAGTTGAATAAAAAAGGTATCATAAATGAAAGTTTTTTAATACGTGATAATAAGAGCTTATATAGTATCACTGGCAATATATTTGTTTATATATCCATTATATTAATAATATATTCTTTATTATTGTCAGATCATATAGCTGATCCAAAATAAAATCTCTGACACTTAAAGTTTTTAAATGACTTCGTTTATGTACGCAAGTACACAGCACTCAGACATTTAAACGGACATTTCAATTTGTACCAGCTATAGTATATATAAAAGGCAGGATTTATAAAAAATTAAAATGAGAGATTATCAGAGTTTTCCAGGTCTATTGCGTCTTCAAGATCTTCTTCAAAGATATCATTTTCCTGTATAATATCTTCGTCCTGAGAGTCTAAAGATATAATATCATCTTCAGTCGTACCTTTTGTTTCCTGTTCATCAGGAATGATATCATAATCATCCAGACTATTTTCGTTAAACTCTTCAGGTGTTAATTCTGAATCCAGATCTACTATTGAGCTGGATAAGTTTTCAGATTCTTCTGCTGTGTTTAAAACCTGGTCCTGGTTTTGAATAAAGTCACTGGATAAAGAATCGATATCAGCATCATTTTCCGGTATTGCAGATGTGCTGTTGTCTTGTAAATGATCAGATAGATCATCCTCAAAGTCACTTTTATCTGAGAAAGAAGAAGTTTCAGATACTAACGTATGGTCTGAAAAGGAGCCTTCTTCTGCTTCTTTGATTTTATCAGCTTCCTGGTCATCAGTTTTTGGTTCAGCACTTTTTAGTATGCTTTCGTATAGATTTTTAAAAACACTGTCTGAGATTGGTATGGGCTCTATTTCATGGCTTTCTATTTGAGAGCGTATTTTTTTTGGTAGATGTTCTATCAGCCGGACACGCATTTCATCATCAACTTTAGCCAGGAAAAAAGCTATAATCTGCGGCTTTTGTCTTGACAGGATATCTGCTATTTCTGATATATCCCGCTGAGGTGGCTCTTCTTCCGAATTATCTTCGGGATCTTCTATAAGGCTATCACTTTCTCCTGCATCTGTTATATCTTTATTGCTTATCTCGCCTTCTTTATTTTCATCATCACTATATAATAGACTTTCTTCTCCAGTTGTTTTATCTATACTTTCAAGATGCTCTTCATTATCTGGTGCGTCCAGTAGAGATTTACTTTTTATTTCATCAACTTTTGTCAGTACTTCTGAAAATAAAATATTAAGATCAGCAGGGTCTGGTTTAGGAGCGTCTTCTATGGAGGAAGTTAATAAGGCGGAACTTTCAGGTGATAGTTTAGCTAAAACGTTTTGAGCTTGATCTTCTAATAAAGCAAGTAGAATCTGAGCTTTTTCTTTACCTGTTAACATTATTGAAAAACCTCCTCTTTTGCACTTGTAAGCCACTCTTCCATTATCTGCGCGATTATGTCCGGGTTAGATAATGTATAATATTTTATTTCTTCCAGTTTTTTATCACTACTGATTTCATCCTGGATATCAGAAAAATCAGTTTCGCGTGATTCACTGGACATTATTGGTGCAGAAGTTTCTTTTTTCTTTTTTATTTTCCTGTAAATAAAAATAATAATACCGAGAACTATAATTGCTAGAAGTGCTATGCTGCTGTATTTTGATATTAACTTTAGAAGCCTTTTATGCTTTTGTTTTTTGACTAGATCATCTTTTTCATCCTGTGAAAGCAGAGAAAAGTTAGCTTTGCTTAGTCGTATGGAGTCTCTTTTTTTAATATAACCGATAGAGGCTGCGATAGTATTATATATTTGAGTTTTTGTTGATGTATCCAGTTCTATATCATCGTTCGCATTATCAACTACAACACTTGCTGAAAGGCGTTTTATATCGACTATTTTACCTTCCTCCAGAGGCCCGATATCTGCTGTAATAGCGATTTTAAAACTACCAACAGGTAGAATGCCGGTCAGCTGTTTACCAGCTTTATCTTCAAGAGACTCCTCAAACTGTTTTTTTACTTCATACCAGTGTTTTATTCTATTGAAATCAGGAATAATCGGCTGACCTACTTTTGGTAGTTTTTTTGCCTGTATTATTACTTTTTTTTGTTCTGCCTTCTGTCTTCTTCTAATACGGTCTGTTTTAGACATTCTTTCTAAGAGACCTTTAGATAAAACATGACCTTCCGTATCAATTACTGATATGTTTTCAGGCTGGAGGTTTTCGACTGCATTAGATACCAGTTCAATTACACTAAATACCAGTTCATCTGTTAATTTTGCAGAAGTAGTTTTCCTTAATAGAATAGAGGATGTTACAGGTGGTTGAGTAACTGCAAAAAGCCGTTGTTCCGGTATAACAATTTGTACTTTACAACTATCAATAGCATCGAACTGCATTATTGCTTTTTCAAGCTCTTCCGAAAGTGCCCTTAAAAATCTAATTCTTTTGTCAAATTCAGTAACTCCCAGAGTTTGGGATTTATCTAAAAGCTGATAACCTCTGGCGCCACTTGATGGCAGCCCTTTTACAGCAAGAAGGTTCTTTGCTTTTTCTGATTGACTGCTATCTACTGATATAGAATAGTTTTTTCCTTTCTGCTCTGTTTTGAATGCTATGCCTGCTAAACTCAGCTCTCTTAAAACATCAGGGAGCTGGAGTGATGTTAAGTCATATAGTTTTTCAAACTTAATACGCTTCTTTTTCTTTTTACTCTTTTTTTCAGGCTTAGTATCTAAAGAAGTATACCCAGAGCTGAATGAAGCATTTTTACCTGGTTTATTTTTATTATTTCTGATGCCGAAAAGAAAAAAGCTGACTAAAAAAACAACGCCAATAATAGAAAGTACAACTATTATGCGGCGACGTGAAAATAAACTTTCGGATGTATTACTGTCTATATCATTATCTGCATTAGAAAAATTATCTGATTCACTATCTCCATATAAATCTTCTTCTGGATCATTTTCGTAATCATCTTCTGCTTCAAAATCTATTTCTGCCATTTATTTAATCCTTAAATAATTAATTACATATATGCTGAAAGTCAGTAATTATACCTGCATTCCTTGAATTTCCTTAAATGTTTGAGTTGTTTGTGTTATTACAGTTGTAGCAAAAGAAATAGCGAGTGTCAGCTTAGCAGTTTCAATAGATACTTCTTCAATTGAAACCTTTCCTTCTATATACTTATCCATTAAATCGTTTACCCTTAATTCTATTTCACTAACTCCTTCCAGGGCTTCAACAGCTTTATCCATAAAAAACTGGAAAGGTGTTGTATCAAGTTTATTTGTGCCGGGAGTAGCTATGTTAACATTCTCTGCTGTTAGTTCCTCTAAAGGTACTCTTGGCTGCAGAGGGGCTCTTCTTGTTGTTGTTGCAGGATCTGGGAACGCTTGAGCGACTAAATCTTCAGAGATGTCTGTGGCTCTTGTAAAAGGAGTTATATCCGGGTTATTTGGAAAAGCCTGTGCAATTTGAGTAGAAGGGTTTTTGCTGATCTCTTGATCTGGTATGATTTGAGCCAGAAGATCATCTGTTTCTTTAATTATTTTTTTATATTTTTTGTCCAGCTCATCTTTAGCTATGGCCTGTGCAAAGTTAGCAGCCTGCTGTACCTGTGTATATTTATCAGGAGCCAGGATATTAGAATTTAGTAATGAGTTCTGCTTACTGGGGTTAATAGCATTGTCCAGAAAGGTATTAAATGGAGTGGCAGTAGCTGCAGTATTATTTTTTAGTGATGATTTATCCGAATTAATAATTTTTTTGATAGTATTAATTGATTCCATGTTTTTTAAAGATGACATTCAAAACCCCTATTTTATTATGTCTAATGCTTGCTGATACATTGCTTTTGATGATTTAAACACAGATACATTAGCTTCATATACCATTTCAGTATAATTCAGATTAACCATCTCATCAGGAAGGCTGATATTTGGATAATAATAATATCCGTCTGAATCTGTTCCAGGGTATGAAGGATCAAAGTATTTACCAAAAGGTTCTGTGCTTTTTTCAATGCTTTCGATTTGAACACCTTTTTCTGATGGACGTAGTACGACAAATCTTTTCTGGTAGGGGACTCCGGTTTCTTCATCTCTTAGTGTTGTAATGTTAGCAACGTTTTCAGCAATGACATTCAATCTCATTTTCTGGACAATTATACCTGAGGTAGTAATATCAAAACTATCCACAAGGCCCTGTGAGTAAATTTGACTTGTTATGATGGTAGATAAAGTAAAAACTAATAATAGTAAAACTAACTTCTTTATATTTATCATCTTATTTTTTCCCTTGTGTGGCTACCTGCCTGAGAATTTCAAACTTTTTTTTCTGTAAGCTGAAGTAGGCATTATATTTTAATCTGTTTTCTGACATTTTAGTCAAAATAAACTCCATCATTACTTTTCTGTTATTTTCTTCGCCAGGAGGCAGTATGCTTGCCAGCTGTCTGTATTCATCCTGTTCTAGAACAGGGTTAAACTCAGGTGTTGTAGCATTTGATATATTGTAAGCATAGAGAGACTGTTTTTTGCTGGCATGGAGAATAGCCTTTTTCAGGTTGGACATTGTATCATCAAAAAGGATGTTTTCAGCAAAATTAGTTTCAGATGATGGTGTAAATGTGTTCTGGGCAAGAGAAAAATTATTAAAAGATATAGAAATAATGAAAAATATTACAAAAATAAAATAAAATTTTGTTTTCAACATATAAAATATTATACAGCATTTTGATATGTTAGCCAAAGGGTCGGGTATTATACAATATGGGACTGTCGCAAAATAGACTGATTTTCAAAATTGGTGTTTTTTGAAGTGTCTTCGGACGATTCATTAGCATTGATATTGCCGCTAACGGTCATTTTAAGCCCCTGTTTTTCTAAACCATTTTCTTCGGTTTTTGAAGAAGGTAGTTTTTCGACAGCGCCATTAATGAAATCAATACTATTTGCAAAAAGCATAAGATAAAAAATATTTTTCAAAAATTTGCAAATGATGTGTGGGGATTGATCAGTCCTTCAGCTTTTTCTGGATTTTGTTTCTCAACTTTTTTAATATGTTCATATGAGCCCGGCAAACTTTACTCTTGGACCATTTTAATATTTTTGCAATTTCCTTTTGTTTTACATTTTCTAAATAAAATAATTTTATTAATATCTGTTCTTCTCTGGATAAACTGTTTATCTCATTCCATAAAATATTTTCTTTTTCAGAAGTGAAAAAATCTTGTTCCAGGTCATCTGATACACCTGCCTCAGTATCGCCTAAGCTCTCAAGAGAAATTATACAAACAAAAGATGAGTTTGCAATTATATTATTTATTGAATCTTCAAGTGAATCGGCTGAAAAAGTATTGGGATTATTTAGCGCCTCTTCAGTTATCTCGGCAATTTTTTCCTGGACATGGCGTCGAAACTCATTGTAATCACTGGGGTTTCTGTATTGCCATTCAGATCTTATATTGTCGAAAATTTCACCTCTGATACGATAGTAAGCATAAGTTTTAAATTTAGAACCTTTTTCAGCATCAAATCTTTTATAGGCCTTAATAAGGCCTTCTACCCCCCAGCTTACTAAATCACGGAACTCTATTCCTGTAGGCAGAGCGCCTCTGCCATAAATGGAAGCTGCTATTGACTCTACAAGAGACATATTTTCAGCAACAACCTCTTCAGGAATGACGTCATTTTCCTTCACACTCAGAGCTTCTGTTTGTTGTAGTTTTTTTATATCTAAATTTACACTTTCTTTTTTCACGGAAATTGTCCTTTATTCAATATATAAATTATTTTGCTGACTCTCTATTTTTATATCTTTTTAAAAAAGCTTTTTTAAACCCTAAAATATCCTGCTCAGCAAGATCTTTAGCCAGCTCATCCATCAAAAACTCATTAACTAATTCAGAATTAGCAGCAAAAAACTGATCATTTTCATCTGACCCCATAGTTGTTTTATTCATCTGGAATATTGTTTTTAAGAACATTTCTTTTATAAAATGGGCCTCTGTTTTTTCCAGAATTTTTTCAGGTGGCATTTGACGATAATTGGTATTTGAGTTTTTTGATTGTCTGTATATATCCAAGTCGCTTAAACCTCCAAATTGTTGAGCAGATAAATTGGCTGCTAATAATATTTTAATAAAAAAAATAAAAAATGAAAGGTATTTATTTGTCATATTATTTCCACCGTTGCTATTAGTGAGCCTGATTCTTTTAATGCTTGAATAATTGAAATCAGGTCTTTCGGTGTTGCTCCAATTTCATTTAAGGCGTTAACAAGGCTGGATAATGTTGAGCTGGGACTCAGATAAATAATTTTGCTTTCAGTTTCTTCTATTTGTACTGGCTCCAGTACTTCTGCACCTAACTCGGCCTGTGTATTACCAGCACCAGATCCTTCGCTTATTTTTACTGAAATATTTCCATGTGTCAGTGCAACAGGGAATAACCGTACCATTTCTCCAATAACTACTGTACCTGTCTTGGAGTTAATAATAATTTTCGCAGATGAGTCAGGTACGAGCGTAATATTTTCCAGTTTTGCAATTGTATTAACCAGATCACTTGAATCAAGATCTGTGAGCGGGATTTTTATTGTATTTGCATCAATAGCTCTTGCACTGGGGAAGTTGCTTTGTTGAATAGCTTTGGTTGCACGAGCCACAGTTATAAAGTTGGAGTCGTTAAGTACTATTGTAATATTATGCTGATCTGTGAAAGTTATTGGTACCTCGTTTTCCACTATACCTCCATCCGGGACACTTCCTACAGTTGTTTGATTCTTATAGAATTTGTAGTTTTCAGTGTTTTCAGAAATACCTCCAACCAGAATCGGCCCCTGAGCAACGGCGTATGTCCTTAAATTCGCACCTTTCAGTTCAGTTAATAACAGAGTTCCCCCGACTAAACTTGTGCAGTCTCCTAAAGAGGATACTGTTACAGTGATTCGTTGTCCTTTTTTTGTGAATGGTGGAAGTGTTGCTGTGACCATAACACCTGCAATGTTTCTGGAGTTATCAGGGCTGCTGCCCGGGGAAACTCCCAGTTTTGAAAGGAGATTTATTAATGCTGCATGCGTGTAAGAAGTGTTTTTGGAATCACCGCTGTTACGTAATCCAACAACCAGGCCAAATCCCAGCAGCTGGTTATCTCTGGCTTCTACTATCCTGGCGAGATCTTTAAGTCTGACAGGCAGGTACTGTGTTGTGGACTCTGGTGATAGATCCTGGCCTGATAAAACAGTGTTTAACAGGATCAGGAATTTTAATAAAAATAAAGACGTAGTTTTTCTCATAATTAAAATAACCAGTTAAACATTTTAGTTAATATGCCAGGCGTTTGCTTGGAACCCACAACCCCAGCCCCGTTTACAGAGACTTCAGCTTTAGCAATTTGATAGGAATAAACGCTGTTGTTTGATTGAATATCGCCGGGACGGATAATTCCGGACACTCTTATTGTTTCTACCTCGTCATTTACTTTTACCTTATGTTCACCGACTATATAGATATTGCCGCTATCAAGAATCTCAGTTACGATTGCAGATATAACAGCTTTAACACTGCTTTTTCTGGTCGTTTGTCCAAGACCCTGGTACTCATCTTCACCCTGTATGTCCAGTTCATGTCTTTTTCTTATTGTATCATTACCCAGTATATTTGCTATCTGATCCCAGTTGCTTAAGAAGTTTGATGACATTTGTGACTGTTTTTGTGTTCTTGTTGATGCTTCCTGGACTGCAGAAGAACTTTCTGAAATATAAATGGTTATAATGTCTCCTACACGAACTTCTTTTTTATGGGTGCTGTACATAGCTCCCTGGGATTGGTGCCAGAGAGAATCCGCAGTTATGCAGTTTACTGTATAAACTGAAAATATGAGGGCCAGTAAAAAAATAAATATTGTTTTTTTCATAATATGATATTAGTTTACCATAAAAATCTTAACACACTGTGGTGCTATTATTGTACCTTCTAATAATTTTCTTTCTTTTAAAGTAGTTCTGATACGTATGTTATCTCCTATATAACCGTTTTCCAGAGCAATACCTCCTACACGGAGTTCTAAATTGTTTTTATTCAAGACAATAGTAATTTTATCATTACTTCTTATGTCAGGAATATCTCTGATGAGCCATTCTGTTATTAAAGCATTTTTTGGTATTGTAGAAAAAGCTTCTTTACCGATTATATCTTCTGTTTTTAAAAGGCAGTTAACAGGTTTTCCATAAAAGGGCTCGTATTTAAATACTATATGTTCTCTGGATAAGACTGTACCACGCTTTATTGTTTTTGTAGTTCTGGCAAAATTTGTATA
This sequence comes from bacterium, assembly GCA_024225875.1. Taxonomy (GTDB): domain Bacteria; phylum Margulisbacteria; class Marinamargulisbacteria; order JAAEMD01; family JAAEMD01; genus JAAEMD01. The sequence goes on along the minus strand of JAAEMD010000027.1, from coordinate 2,964 downwards.
AGCATTAGTATTAATAATAACGCTTGTTTTTTTGAGTAAATTATTTTTTTGGCTGTAAAATAAGAGAGGCAGTACAGTTTTTCCCAGTAAATTTGCTTTTGGTCTTATATCCAGTTTGCAGGTTACAGTATTTTCTGGCACATATTTTAATATTTCTTTGTTCTGGATGCTTATTTTTATATCGGAGCTGGAAAATTGACTGTTTTTATCTAAAACCTGCCTGATTACCTGCTTTTTAATATAGTCAGCAATAGCACTTTTGTCGGGTTTTGCAGCAGCTAAACCTGAAGATATGAAAATAATAATAATTATTGTAGAAAATATGCTATGCAACTTAGTAACTATAAAAAATAATTGAGCTGATGTTTAAAATCCGCCACCTTTTTTTAGAATCTCATCAGTAGCTTTTACAGCTTTGACAGCAACATCGAATATTCTCTGGATCATTACCATAGACATCATTTCATCTATGATATTTACATTAGAAAATTCCAGCGCTTTGTGTTGAATACTCCCAACTCCATTCTTACCTGGGTTTTCAAGTCTTGGTGGGCCTGATGCATCTGTTTCTAAATATAAATTTTGTCCGATTTCTTTTAATCCTGCCGGATTTTGAAACTGTGCAAGAATAATCTGCCCGATTTCTCTTGGAGCAGAATCTGTTCCTACCTGTACAAATACTCTGCCCTGGTCGTTCACAATAATGTCTGTTGCTCCGTCAGGAACCCTTACCGCAGGTTCCAGCGGTTGTCCGTTATTGTTAAGAAAGTTACCTTCTCTATCCAGGTGTAAATTACCTGCACGTCCGTAAGCAATGCTTCCGTCTGCCATACGGAACTGAAATAGACCATGTCCACTAATAGCCATATCATATGGCTGGTTAGTGATTTCAATAGCTCCCTGAACAAAGTTCTTGGAAACAGCAGCGATTCGTACACCCTGTCCGTATTCCATAACTTTACGCCTCTTGTTTCTTGGGCCGCCTGCAGCTTCTTCAAACTCGGTAATAGCACGCTGGAACGTTAAGGGATACATTGTTTCGAATTCCATTCTACGCCCCTTATAACCAGGGGTTTGAGCATTGGCTACATTATTAGCGACAACCTGCATACTCTGTTGAAATGCAATCAGTGTCGTTTTGGCCATATGAAGCTGTGAAATCATTTGTTAATCTCCTTTATTAAAGATTTATTTATTAAAATACATACCGCCTGCTCGAATCTGCCTGCGAATTTAACTTCCTTAATAATAGATCGCACTAATAATAAAATTATTTTTATTTAACCTTTTATATCAGCGCCATATTTAATTATTTTTGCAGTGGCATCCATTGCACCACCTATTACCTGGAATAAACGTGTTGTTATAAGCATTTCTATCATTGATTCCATAATATTTACGTTTGAGTATTCTAAAGAGCCCTGTCTAATATGTCCAATACCTTCTTCTCCAGGCGGCATGAACTCAGGTTCTCCTGATAGTGGAGTTTCTGCAAAAAGATTTTGTCCGATTTCAGTAAGTTCATCCGGTTTTTTAAACTTTACAAGAGTTATTTGTCCTATTTGACGGAACTCTCTATCATTATCTAATTTTGTAAGAACCTGTCCTTCAGGGTTTATCATAACTTCTGATGCATTTACAGGTATTCTTATTGCAGGTTCAAGCGGGTGTCCGTTGGGATCAACCAGGAAACCCTCACTATCCATTTTTAAATTGCCAGCCCGGCTATAAGCACTTTGACCATTTGGCATTCTATAATGGAACATACCTTTTCCATTTTCTATGGCAAGGTCATAAGGGCGGTTTGTTACTTCCATAGCTCCATCATTAAACTGTCGATAAACCTGAGAGATCCTTGTTCCTGTTCCATACTCCATCATATCTGTTTGTTTATCCCATAGTTCCCACTTGTCTTTACTTCTCTTATGATATTTTTCAACAACCGTTTCCATATCTCTGGGGAAAAGATTTTCCAGCTCAAGATCTTTTCTTTTATATCCAACCGTATGGGCGTTAGCAACATTACTCAAAATAACCTGCATTCTTCGCTGCATGGAAAATTGTAGAGACTTGGACATATGATACTGTGGTAACATTAGATATTGCTCCTGATCTTAAATATGTTTTTTAATATATTCCCACTTTTAAAAACTTCAAACATTAGTAATTAAGGGTTGCCTAATTGAATAGCAGAGTTCATACTTTTTGTAATGGCCCGGGCTATTTTCGCTGTTGCTTCATAAGTATATTTACAAAGAGAAATATCGCCCTGAATAGATTTTAACACATTATTCTGTTCTATATGCCATTGACGTACTTTATATCTGTTAGTTGAGTCTACGGTCAAGGGATCCCCGTCAGATACCCATAATACCCCGGTAACACCTACAAGACGTTCCCTTCCTTCAGCTGTAAAGACAGTTACTTTCATTTTATCTACCGGTTCGCCATCAGCAAAAATAACCCCGGATGGTGTTACTGTTACAGTTGAACCTTCCGGTATAAATATATTTCCAGCTTCACCGACTACAGGAAAATCACCTGATAACATTACCAGCTGGTTTTTGCTGTTGAGTGTAAATCTGCCGTCTCTTGTGTAGCCTCTATTATTTCCAGGTAATCGGACAGTGAAAAAACCCATTCCGTTTGAATCACAATAGAAATCCAGATCCCGCCCTGTTTCTATAGGCGGACCGGTCCTCCATCTTACGAATGGAGCAGGATGTATATTCTTATCTTTGGATCTTATATTAAATATACCTGTCTCTATATATCCAGGAGTATTAGCGTTCAAGGTATACATTAGATAGTTAGTCATTTGAATTTGATGTGCACGCATTGACTGTAGAGAAATATTTATTGCAGGTTCTGTAACCTCTTCATAGACAGAGCGGAGAGCGAAGTTTTTATCAGGAACTAAAAAAAAGACACATAATAATGTCAAAAAAAATAAAAAAGTGTTTT
>JAAEMD010000026.1 GCA_024225875.1 bacterium | reverse complement strand
TTTTTTTTTTTTTCCAGATCAATAGACGCTTTCCCATTTAATATAGTATCTTTTAGCTCAGGATTGTTTTTAATTGAGGTATCTAATATTTCTCTAGCTATAGAAGGTGATTTTTTTTCTATTTCTTTTATTTCAGTAAGAAATTTTTGAAGAGACTCTTTTCCATTAATAAAGTTATCTTTAGCACCTTTTGCTACAGTAGCAAGTTTCTTAGCATGGCTGTTAACATAGGATTTTTCGGTTTTAATCGTGGCAAAATCAGTTTTCACTCCAAAACGTCCCAAACGATCTTTTTTTCTTCTAATTACCTGGCCGTCGACTAAATTTTTATTGCTAAGGCTTTCTGTCTGGTCTAATTTACTACCATATTTATCTCTTAATCTAACAAGCTCTTTAAAGACTTTATCGGAAACTATGTTTCCTTGATTCTTGCTTTCAACTATATTATCCACTTCTTGTGGAGTAAAAATTTTATCGTTTGCCATGACCCCTATTATTTTTATAATCTGTTTTTTTGACTCTTGCGAGTCTTTTTTATTTGATGCTACAGAGGATCTTGCTACATTCGCCGGCCTGTTTGACAGCAACAAAGTTATATTTGCAACTCCGCCTACAAGTTGAAATAATTCTTCTTTTGTAAGTTGCTTAACGCTGCTCATAACAGTATTTCGTTGAAATTCCTCCATGCCTCTGCCTATAGTATCTTGTTTTTCTGCAGCTACTTCTTTTTCCTGGTCATTGTCTTTTAATTTTTCTAAAACCAGAACCCTTCCTTGTTTAAAGTCTGTCATCATAAGTTGTATTTTTTGCATAAATAGTTTTTTAAAATCAGTATTAACCAGATGTTTATTAACGGATAAGTCTCCGGTCTTAAGATTTAAGAGGTAGTTATCTTTTTTAGTTGCTGATTTGTAAGTATATTCTAATTTGTCGGTAAAAATCTTAACGGCATAGTAGTTATTACTGTTTAGAACCGGATTTTTTAGATTGGTTATAATATAATATTCTATATCAGAATTCTCAAACAGGTGTTTAAAAATATCATTAACATTTTCGTTCATTTCTTTATTCATTATTTTTTATCCTTTCTAAAAATAGAGTTTTATTTTGAGTTTAACTGATTAATGTTCGCTGTATAAAAAAATAAA
>JAAEMD010000025.1 GCA_024225875.1 bacterium | reverse complement strand
TGTCTGATGAATGGCAGAAAAATCAAACGGTGTCAAAGGGTACGCTTTTAACGGTATTTTTAGCCCCAACTGGGTCCAGTTTGATATATAACGTCCTGCCAAGATTAATCTTAATTGAATATTACCGGAAATGCTCAATACTTCTTTCAATACCAGGATAAATTGATTAAGAAATTGTTTAGCCAGATCATCATTGACGGATTCTGATTCATCTACCAGTATTAAAACATTTTTTTCGGTGTTTTTTAACACACTGAGAATGCGTATCCCTATTTCAGCCCCATATTTTTCAGGCGTTTTTACTTGCAAGTCATCGGCCTGTTCTTCTCCTAACTGTTGTAAAATCTTATTAACCAAACCTTCAACAGAATAGGATTCTTTTCTTGACAGCTCTATGTTAATACAATACCAGTTTTGCTTTTGCATTTGAACTTTAACAGCTTCAATCAATCTTGTTTTACCATATTCCATAGGTGAACTGATTAGTAAGTAAGGGGGGCAAAATGTACCTGTAATATATTGTACTTCACTGAGCCTGTTGACAAACTCGATCTGATTCACCCGTTGTTCGATACTTTTTATATATTCCTCTGTAAAATCCACGATTTTCCGGAGTTCCTGCTTTATCTTTTTTT
>JAAEMD010000024.1 GCA_024225875.1 bacterium | reverse complement strand
TTTGAACTCTGCACACCCTATTGACGATAATACTCTGGTTATCGCTGCTGTTAATGTGGTCTTTCCATGATCTACGTGCCCTATTGTTCCTATATTTAAATGTGGTTTATTTCTCTCAAACGTCTCTTTTGCCATTTTTAAAATTCTCCTTCGCTATTTTATAATTTATTTTTGGAGCTCCCGATCGGATTTGAACCGATGACCCCATCCTTACCATGGATGTGCTCTACCTACTGAGCTACAGGAGCAAAATTATTAGTCCTCAAGTCAATACCTTAAAATACAAATAAATTAAATCCATCCGGATTTTTGAATTTATCATACACCTTTTTAAAGGTCAACTATAACTGGACTACAGTATTACTTTGCCATATATTTTTCTATCTTTTCTATTTGAATCAATGAAATAAAAACATCTATAACTGCTTTATCTCTTATACCGTTTGCTACTACATTTAAGAGCAGGTCATTATTAACCACTATATTTTTTTCACAATACATTTCTTCTTCAGAATATTTTTCCAGTGCATAGTATTTATTTTTTATTTTAGCTATTTCCGTGTTTTCCAGCCTGTTAACCAGTTTTGGATTTTTAATCAAATTAACATACTCTAAGATTGAAGGGTCCGAAAACACTACATTAATATCAATAACATGATCCTGGGAATTTTTATATCTTCTTGAAAAAAGCACTCCATAATTATCTTCCTGAGAAGCAAATTCTCCCAGCCTCATACTGTAATCCCATATTTCAAACCCATTAAACTCAGCCGGAAAATACTTTTCAATTACACTTCTTTGATTTGTTCTGATTTTTTCAATTAACAGGTCAAGGGCACTCAAAGCTGAAGAATACCTGCTTTCCCTGATATCCTGTTTAATTACATCCAGCTCTTCTGAGTATTCATTAAAGGAAGGATTAACTTCATAAACATCCGTATCCTCAATATTTTTCAAGGCAGGAACTTCCCTGTCAATAAGATAATAGTCTCTGGGAGCACTCTTTTTAAGATAAGAGATATCCTCTTTTTTAATCAGCTCTCCTGCTTTATCCGCTACCCATGTCTGGTTAATAGAAAATATACTGGTCGAGCTGGTAGAAATAACCATAATTATCATGAAAATCAAAAAGGAAAAAGAGTACATACGCAAACTATAACAAAAGCAAAATAAGGCGTCAAATATCTCAAGAACTTTTTTACTTTTCAAATAATTCCCACAGTCATTCTCAGAATATCCTTCAAGCTTCCCGTTATCTATAGCTGGTACAAATTGAACTGTCCGTTTAAATGACTGAGTGCTGTGTACTGGCCGTACATTAACGAAGTCATTTGAAAACGTCAGTGTCGGACATTTTATTTTGGATCAGCTATATTATGGGTATCTTTCATTTCTTTTAATTTAAGCCTGGAAATATACTTTATTACTTGCTATCATTTTAATCCATATCAGATTTTATGTGTAAATCACATCAATGATTCAAGAATAAGTTTTAGAATAAAGTGGAGGTAATGGATGAGTTCAAAAAATAATGCTGTTTCTGCAGAAAATATATTAAGTTCAATTATAAGAATATTTAAAAGCCCTGCTGCCTGGGTATTTTTCATAGCTGTTTTTATTTCTATATATATAGGACAATCCGTTCCTGCTACCTGGACAGCTGAAAGAGTTGCCCTGGATACTATGACTGACAGCAATGGGCAGATTTATTTTATAAAAAAGGAAAAGAAAAAGTATATATCAAATATAATTCCATATAAAAATTCAGTGTTGACCAAAGAAGCTATTGATAAATCCAATGCCGAGAAAAAAAAGCCTGCTGTATTAGAACAGTATGCCTATAAAACAGTTGACATTAACGGTGTTCAGACTAAGGTCATTTATCTTCTGAAAGCTCAAAAACACTGGAAGCTATGGTCATTACTCCCGGCTCTTGTTGCCATTTTGCTATGCTGGATAACAAGAGAGCCTGTTGCTGCATTAACCAGCGGTATAGTTTCAGGTGCTTTTCTACTCGGTCATTTTGACCTTTCTGACCAGGTCTTATTAAAAAGTATGATGTCAAAAGAAGCAGCTGGAGTTCTTATTTTATATCTCTGGTTCTTAGGTGGCCTTATGGGTATATGGTCACGTACTGGTGCAGCCCAGGCATTTGCAGAAATGATCACTAAACATTTTGTAAAAGGCCCTAAAACTGCTAAGCTTGTTGCCTGGCTTCTGGGAACCTGCTTCTTTCAGGGTGGATCTGTAAGCTGTGTACTTGTTGGCACAACTGTAAAACCTATTGCTGATAAAGAGAAAGTCAGTCATGAGGAGTTATCATATATTGTTGATGCAAATGCTACTTCCATTGCAACTCTTTTACCATTTAACGCCTGGCCCGGATATGTACAGGCTTTTATATATGTAACAGGAGTAAGCTGGCTGGCTACTGAAGCACAAAGAGTTGCTTTTTTCTTTAAGAGTATTCCTTATTATTTTTATAGCATCCTGGCTGTGCTGTTCACCTTTCTTATAGCAATTGAAAAAATGCCTTATGTCAGCAGGAAAATGAAAGATGCAATCAAAAGATCCCGTGAAACCGGACAGCTTGATGAACCTGGATCCAGCCCCCTTTCTGCTAAAGAACTACAAGCCAGTCACGTACCGGATGGTTATACTCCGGATGTTATGGAATTTTTCATACCATTATTAGTGCTTATTGTAACTGCAATATCCACATTCATTGTAATGGGCTCTCCTCAGGTAAGATGGGCATTTGGACTGGCCGTATGTGTAGCATTAGCAATGGCTCTTTTCAGAGGAATGGCTTTAAAAACACTTATGGACGGACTGCTTGACGGCTTTAAAGGTGTCATTCTCGGCGCATTAATCCTGCTTCTTGCTGTAACTATAGGAGAAATCAGCAAAGAGCTTGGAGGAGGATTTTATTTAGTTGAGTTACTTGGCGATTTTATTCCTTACTGGTTATTACCAATAATGCTGACATTCCTCACAATGATTATTGCCTTTTCAACCGGAACCAGCTGGGGAACCTATGCCGTAGCTTTTCCTCTGGCTATGCCTCTTGCCTGGGCAATCGCAACATCTCCAAGTGTCAGTAATAGTGTTTTATATATGAGCGTATGTTTTGCTGCTGTTATTAACGGCAGTATATTTGGAGATCAGTGTTCACCGATTTCTGACACTTGTGTACTAAGTGCCATGGTATCCGGTTGTGATTTAATGGATCACGTAATAACTCAACTGTGGCAGTCACTATTCACAATGGTACTTGCACTTAGTGGCTGGACACTGGTTGTTTTATTATTTGCCTAGCCTGTAAAAAAGCCCGCTTATATATAAATATGCTGGCGGGCTTTATTTTATTGTTGTCATTTTATTTGTTTAATGTTAACTTAGTACTTAGTTGCCCGTTTTTAATCTTCAGAAAGCGATTATAATTCTAATAATTAGATTCCATAATCATAGAAATTTTATTAAAAAACTATATATCTTATACTATTAAAATAGCTCTACAGCATTTCTTAAAAAAGGAGAAAGAAAAAAATAATGGATAAAAGAAAAACTAAAACTGCAGAAGAAAAAAAAGCACTTCAAGAAAATGATAACAGTCTTGATATTGTAGAAATGCAGCAATGCACTGTCACAGAACTCCATGAAATTGCAAATAAACTAAAACTTGAAAACTATACTCAATTAAAAAAACAGGACCTTGTTTTTAAAATACTTAAAGCCAAAACCGAACAGAACGGCCTGATATTTGCCAGAGGCGTGTTAGAAATACTGCCTGACGGTTATGGCTTTTTACGAACGCATAATTATCTGCCCAGTCCGGACGATGTTTATGTTTCTCAAACTCAAATAAGAAGATTTGGTCTGGCATCAGGCGATACTGTCTCTGGCCAGGTACGCCCACCTAAAGAGGGTGAACGATACTTTTCTCTACTAAGAGTTGAAGCAATAAACTTTGAAGACCCTTCAAAGGTGAAAAACCGCAATGTTTTTTCCAACCTTGTTCCAATATACCCTGACGAAAAACTACTTCTGGAAAGCGGTATCAAGCCTATTTCAGGAAGATTAATTGATATGCTGGCACCTATAGGAAAAGGACAACGATCATTAATTGTTTCACCACCAAAAGCAGGTAAAACTTCAATATTAAAAGATATCGCACATAGTATAGCTATTAACCATCCAGAAATATTAATTAAAGTTCTTCTAATTGATGAAAGGCCTGAAGAAGTCACCGATATGGAAAGGTCTGTAAAAGGAGAGGTGATCTACTCAACATTTGATGAGCCGCCAGAACAGCATGTCCGTATATCAGAACTTGTGCTGGAAAGCGCTAAGCGCTTAGTAGAATGCGGTAAGGATGTTGTAATACTGCTGGACAGTATTACCCGTTTAGCTCGCGCCTATAACCTGGTCGTGCCTCCGTCTGGAAGAACGCTGTCCGGAGGACTGGATCCCAGCTCTCTGCATAAACCAAAAAGATTCTTTGGAGGTGCAAGAAATATTGAAAAAGGCGGCAGCCTTACAATCATTTCTACTGCACTGGTTGATACAGGCTCTAGAATGGATGATATTATTTACGAAGAATTTAAGGGCACAGGTAATATGGAGTTACATCTTGATAGAAAACTGGCAAATAGAAGGATTTTTCCTGCAATAGATATAATTAACTCCGGTACAAGAAAAGAAGAACTGTTATTAAATGAAGATACGTTGAAAAAAATGTATTTATTACGCAAGAATATAGATTCCGAAAGTGCGGCTGAAGAGTTATTGCGGTTGTTAGGCAGAACAAAGTCTAATGACGAGTTCTTAAATTCCGGTATTTTTCAATAAGTCATTCTAAAAATGGGGTGCAAAGGCAGCAGCTTCAGTTATACGTATAACATTTATTTCTATTCTTCTATTTATAGCTCTGTTTTCCGGAGTATCATTAGCAACCAGAGGATGAAATTCACCATAACCTATCGCTGAAAACTGCCTTGGACTAAAGTTAAAATTAGCAAAAAAATATTTTAATACTGAAAAAGACCTGTGGAAAGAAAGCTCCCAGTTAGATTCAAACTTCTTTGTATGAATTGGAACATTGTCGGTATGACCTTCGACTATAATAGGGTTTTCAACTGTAGAAAACACTTCAGCCACTGATTTCAATATCTCCTGGCCCCTTTTTTTTAATACTGCTTTACCGCTATCAAAAAGGACAGGAGGGCTCAATATCAGCTTAATCTTTTGTTCATCTACTAAAACCCTGGCATGCTCCTGTAGTTTTTCTTTTTTAATAAAACCCTCTACTCTGCTAACAAACAGAGCTTCTGTTGTTATTACTTTATCCTGCTCAATATCTTTAGCACCGAACGTTAAACGCATTTCAGTAAAAAAGTCTTCATTCTTCTTTTCATTATAGGAGAGTGTAAATAATAATATAAAAAGCATTGCTATAAAAGTGAGCATATCACCGTAAACGGTATCTATTTCACCGCCTACTTCCTCTCTTTGAACAGGCTCCAGCTTTTTTACCACTTTATTCTTCTTTCTTCTGCTTTTTTGCTTTTGTCTGTAAAAAGGCCTGGAGATACTGCTCTACTTTGAGAGGTATTTCCTTATCCATAATAGCAAGAATCCCCTCCATAATAATCTGCTTGGTCAATAATTCTCCAGCACTTATACCTTTTAATTTGTTGGATAAAGGGATAAAAAACACCGAAGAAAGTATAAGTCCATATAATGTAGTCAGTAGAGCTAATGACATACCTGAAACAATAGTATCTATATCAGTAACATTCTGAAGAACCTGAGTAACTCCTAAAACTGTTCCTGTCATACCAAACATTGGAGAAAAGGCACCCATAGTCCTTACCATACCACCCATCTGGGAATGTCTTCTTTGTATTTCAGCTATATCTGTTTCCAGAGTTCTCTGAACAAACTCTCTATCCAAACCAGCAGCTACCAGACCCAGGCTCCTTTCCAGAAAGCCATCGCCAATACCGACTCCCTCCGCCAGTAAAGCCTGTTTTGTACTGCGTTGAGCCACTGCAGAGATATGTACTAAAATCTCAACTGCTTTAAAAGGATCCAGTTTTTTAGGTCTGAAAATTAATTGTTTAAAGACAATTAGAATGTTTTTAAACTCTTTAAAGGAAGTACTTATTAAGGTGGAGGCTATTGTGCCAAAAAAAACTAATATAAAAGCATTAAGTTCTAAATAGGTTCCAAGCTCAGTACGAAGCGCAGGAACACCGAAAAAAAAAGCAATAAATATTACAACCCCACCTAAAATTAAGTTAATGTCCATTTTTCATCCTCTTATTATTTTTTTATCCAAAGATCTTTTCTCTTAAACTTATCTTTTTTTTCTCTTCAAGTATACTGGCCACTTCTAGAATACCTGCCTGTGCACGCTCAATTTCTTTTTGTGTTAACACACTGCCCTTTAACTCGAGAAACTGTTCCAGCATAGCCCTGGCGCTTCTTGTTAAGTTTTTATCTATTTTTTGATATGTCGCCTCTTCTACCGAAGATAAGGCTATTGAAAACTTATCCATATTAACTTCTGACAGCAGTATCTTTATTTCATCATCACTCAAGAGCCTTAAATCATCAAATATAAGAATATTACTTCTGAAAGATCTGTAACCTGCTGAGTTTTTCTTATTTAATAAGGCTAACAACTGTTTTTTGTTATCGCTTGATACCAGATTAAATAGATCTTTAAATACCATAACTCCACCTGATAAAGATTCCATCCAGGTTTTTAGTTGAGCTTCAAATTTCTCTATTATCGGTCTATTGATCATTTTTTGCTGTAGCAAACCAACAGCAATAACAGATTGTGTATTAATATCTAAGGAACACAAAACCTGTTTAGCCAAATCTGCTGGCAGAAAAGAGATCATGGTACCAATATATTCAACACCTATTTTTTCTTTTTTTAATATATAAATAAGTTTATTGATATTGCTATGCTGAACAAAGTTAAAATACTGCTTTATTGGAGGTGCCTGAGATATTGTCAGATCTCCACCGCGACCACTGCCAGCACCTTCTGGCATTTCAACAGTAGAATTAACACTAAGACTACCTGCTCCGGAACCACTGCTTTCTGTAACTATTTTTTTATTCTGCATCTTGTAAAATATATAAATATATATAATGGCCAGCAATATAACCAAAACATAAAACAAATTTTGATATGTCAGTAATTGATGCTCTTCTCTTTGAAGAGTTATAGTTTGTTTTGGTATTGGCTTTTTATAAAATGTTTGAAATTTGATGATAACTTTATCCCGTTTAGTATTCAAACTCAAAATATCATTTACAAGCTTAGTTGCTTTTCGTGCTCTTGATTTAGAATAGGCTTTATTAGCATAAAGATTAACTTTTATTCTTCTAATTACCGGTCTTTTATATCTGGTTACAGAATCAAATGGTAATCGGCTCAAATCTGATGGACCCAAATTTTTTATTACTGGATATCCAGGCATTAGATTTACTTTCTGTCCTGACTTTCCCTTTGATATTTTAGGATTAGATTCCTGAGTGTATTTTATTTCATAGCTGGGTGAATCCATATCAATATTTACAATAACAAAAAAGACCTCTTTACCATAAACTGCATTGAGTGCTTTTTGAACTCTTTCAGCATAGCTGTTTTCTAAAGTTGTCTTTATAGAATAACTATAAATATTACTAACAGCTAACATCTTCACGACTAAAACCAGTACAACTAAAATAATCCTGCTTAATCTCATTACTTCCCCTTGAGTTTCAATTTTATTGATCGGTAGTATTTATTATTTTGTTACCTTTGACTTTGTCGAATTTTTAACTATTTTAACAGCAAATTTACCATTTGCCATCTCTTCAACAAAGGCATTTAATCCGTTTTTTTTCAAATCTGCCGCATAACTATACGCCTGTTCCTTTTGAACCGTTACTCTCATTAATTGAACTTCACCCTTAATTTTTTCAGCCTTTTTCCTATTCTTTCTCTCTCTTTCTCTTTTCTTTACAGCTTCCTGGTCCAGTTTTATTAGTTCCTGTGTTTTTTTTATGCTTTCTTCTATTGCTGTTTTTTCCCTTGACCCAAAGAACAGCGCTGTTTTCCAGGCCTCAACAGCTTTTTTCCTTCTGGCCATCATATAATATGCTGAACCCATTTTCTCATATATAACCGGGTTTTCTCTATCAAAGTTCGTTAGTATATTTAAAGCTTCTGTCGCTTTTTCATAATTACCTCCATAAAAATAAACATCGGATACTTTCCAGTACTTATTCTCCATATCTTCTACTTTATATGAACCAAGCTTAAGACCTAAGCCATAATCAAGCAGCTTTTTTGCCTTCACATTACGCCGATGCAGAAAAAGAATATGGATAAGCAGGTCTCTAACTACATCTTTTCTCCCTTCAATATAGGCAAGCTGCGCTTCTTTATACAAACGTATTACAGTCTGTCGTAAACCTTCTTCCAGATCCTCTTCTTTTCCAAAGGCACCACTACCCTCTGAAACCTCCTCTTCAATAGTATTAAACATTAAAAGATGAGGACGCATGTCCTTATTTTGTCTGGTATATGACTTTTTTGGTATTTTTGTCAGCACTTCAAAAGCTTTGGAAAACTGTTTTCTTTTTATTAAAGATTCAAATTCTTTTTGCAGATCATAGATTTCCTCTTCTTTCAGCTTTTTACCCTTCACTTTTTTTGTCTTCTCATCAATAACCTTTTGAAAAAGACCCTTGTCCTTTTTTTGAGAATAAAGGTAATGTTTATCGGCAACAAAAACAAAAAAACTTATTGCAAAAAGTAAAAAAACATAAGCTCGCATCTATTAAGCTATACCTCTAGCTGTTAATTACAAATGGTAATCCAGGAAACATCTTGTTTAAGTCCATTCTAACACTAAACCCATATGATTCGGTAAAAAGATCATTTCCTTTGTAATTTCTTTTATAATGAATAACATAGTTAAAAAGCCCCTCTGTATAATATAGAACATCTGCGTTTAATACTGCATTATTTTTACCCGTAAACGGCATTACATAATTAATAACACCTACCGTATTCTGAAATCTAGTCCATCCAAAAGCTGCTGTCACTAAAGTGTTTCTTCCATCATATTTTTCATAATTTATACCGGCCATGAATCTATCATCCATAAAACTTGAACCACAGCTTGCAAACCAGCCATCAACAGCTTTGTCAGTCGACTGATTATCAAAATCAAAAGTTGTATCTTCATATGTATTGTCAAAATAACCGGGAACAAACCTTGACCCAAGCTTTCTATACTCTAAACGATAATTAAACTGCTTAAAAAAAGCACCCCTTGCACCTGCTGAACCGCCACGGCCTTTATCAATTAATTGAACATATTCCGTGTAGAAAGTTAAAAATTCTCCAGCAATCGGCAAACCTATATCAATACCATAACCATTTTGCTTATCTCTACTAATAGTTCTTCCTAAAACAGTTTCATCAATCCCATCAGAGTCCGATACATACGTTGCCCCTATAACAATCGGACTACCCAGAAAGGGCGATTCATAATGAGTATAGGCTCCCCGTACTGCTTTTACTGATGTTGCCGTATACATTGTATCTATCCGGACAGAATCAATAGTTGTGTAGCCTGAAAAACCAGCTTTTCCTGCATTAAACTCAAAAGATCCCCTGCTCCCTGAATCATAGCTATCCATTAATAACCCATAGCCAAGCGTAACATTTCTTAACCGCCCCCATTTAAAACCGTGTTTATTTTCATAATCATAAGACACATGTCTTAATGTCAGGGGCTGAAGTTCTGACGGCAGCTCCGTTTCACCGCTTAAATTCATAAAAAAATTTATATCTATACCCATTGCAACAGGACCAAGACTGAAGTCCGGACTCATACTCAATTTTCCATAGTTTTTCTCATTAAGATTAATTAAGCTAAAGCCACCCTTTAGACCCTTCCTTTCAAAGTCTTCAATATCATATGAAATTTTTGCATGTAAGCCCGCTGACATAAACAATAAAACCAGGATCATCAGGGCCGTTTTTCTAAAATTTATTAACATTACTACATCCTCCAAAAAAAATTATATGTATGGTAATAAACCATTTTAATGGAACTTTCTATATATGTTTTGAGTATATCATTTTAATATTGACCAGCCAAGGATATCACAGATAACTAGGGCTTGCTGACGCAGCCCAATCATCAAAAAAACAAAAGAACTGAGAAAAGAAGAGATGAATAGCATCCAAAAAACACATTCAATTTATCAAGTTAAGTTAAAGCAGCGGCCTTTTTTAAGTTCAT
>JAAEMD010000023.1 GCA_024225875.1 bacterium | reverse complement strand
GTGTTTTTCCACTGGCCCGCCAACCAGCATAATGCCCCATCCATTCTTCGTTATCACTTTTCACTACTTTCACCTCCAGGCATTAACATTATATCTTTTGCGCATAACTTTTTAGTATGTGCTTTGGGGATCGCTTACGTTTCTATATCAAAGAGTGAATGTGATTCCTTTGATTCTATCAAATATCTAGCATCAATAACTTTTGAAGCTTGTTTAAGACATAAGGTCTTCAACTCCGAAAAAGGCATGTTTTCAAGACAAGAGAATTTCAACGGTCTTACGATATCTTTTCCCAGCAATAACCGACTAAAGTTTAACATGTAGTTGAAGTGTGTTGTGATTCTGGTTACTTGAGTATAAGGAGGGGTTTGTCGATATTGGTAAACTTCGCTTAATATTCCTGGACTTGCCAAATCAATATCAATGCGAAATCTTCTAGCTATGGGGGTGAGAGCTTCTGAAAGAATATTTAAATATTGACCCTTCAGGCTTTCTTGACCAGATTAATACCAGGAAAATGTCTAGATCACTGCCAAAAACTTCTTTCTGATTTTCAAGTTGAATAGAACCTTCTCCAAGGGCATAACTGCCAATTAACAATAAGCACCTGTAATTTGATTTATCTAAAACGCCATCTATTTTTGTTTTTATAGTATCAATAATGTTTGATAAAACTATTTCATGGTCATCACTCCCACACTGAGAAAAACGAGAGGGATTATTAAAATGTGAAAATTGGCTGGGGTTACCCAGTTCTAAAAGATCCAGATATCGATTAGATCGAAGAGCTTCATAAAAAGGAATATTTAATCTGTTTGTTCCTCTTACATCTATAATGAGACGGTTTGTGAAATCAATTATAGTTTTTATTAACTTTTTGTTTGATGGATTGGGTGAATCATATATTTCTTTTAACTTTTCAACCTTTTTAATTAAAAGTTGAACAAGTTGATGATTCAGATTATGACTATTTACATTATTGAATTTGTATAAAGATAATTCTTCATTGAGTTTGTTACTATAAACTATTAAAGGGCTTAATTGTTGGCACTCCCTTTTAAATTCATCTATAGATAAAGATATTGTGTCATCAACTGAACTAAAAATGCGAAAAGACTCGATAATCTTTTCAATTTCTGAGCCAGATTGATTTACATCAACACATTCCTCAATAAGAGATTTAACAATCAAATGTTACCAAAAGAATCTTCAAATACTCGAAGAATCAGCTATTTTCAGCTTGCCTTTTCCAACAAAATAATCTTCTTGATTTCTCCTTAATGTTATAGGGGTAAGTGTCAAATCATTAGACTCTTCAATCGAAGCAGAACGCACACGGCTTTCATCTTTCCTGTTAGTTATATCCATGACCCGGTTAACCTGAGCAGAACCCTGAGATATTACAACCTTAGAAATTGTAGCTGTCATAATTAAATCCTCCTTAATTAATTTGAATTACCAGTCATTATTTTACCACAGATAAAAAAAAACTAATATATGAATCCTGGTGAAAAAATATAAAACCGTTAGAATGATTCTCTGTATATCTTGCAATTAGCTTTTGCTGAAATTTGTATATATTACTCGGAGCAATAAACAGGTAAAAGTTATTGATAAATAAAAGCAAACTTATTTTTAGGGAAATATGCTGAAACAGATTTGGGATTTTTCTGTTTTCGGATTAAGAAAGAACGCATCAAATGTGTTAGTTCAGAAAGTGTTTTAGGGCGCCTGCTACCAACAAGGTTAGATTTTACATCATTATTCAGCAACTCATCAGGATTCAAGTCAGGCGAATACGGCGGTAGAAAAAAAATCTCTATGAGATGCTTATTTTTTTCCAACCAGGCCTTAACACGGCCCGAACGATGTACGGGATGCCCATCTATAATAAGATAAACTTTTTTAACAACAGTTTTTATGAGTCTACGTAAAAACTCAATGAATTTTTCCGTATCAAACTTACCTGTAAACAGGCTAAAGCGAAGGACGCCTGTATTTGAAATGGCTGATATCATATTACATCTAAATTGTTTTCCACTACCCATAACAACAGGGGTTTTTCCTTTTTTTCCGTAGCTTCGACCAGCCTGGTGGTCGGAGCGAACTCCCATTTCATCTCCCCATAAGATTTCACCATTATTTTTTTGGGCCTGCTTTTTGATCTCTTTATACGTATATTTTACCCAATGCTCAACAACTTCCGGATTTCTTTCATAGGCACGTTTTATAGGTTTTTGTGGAGTAAATCCCCATTTTCGCAATAATCTGCCAACCGTCCATCTTGATAATTCAATGCCATAGTTAGCCTTAATAAGCTCACCCACAGCCTCCCTGGTCCACAATGCAAACGGCAGCTTCATTTGATTAGGATGTTTTCCAATTAATGCACGTACAATTATACCGGCTTGCCATCCTTCTAATTTTCCACCTTTGTTTGGCCGACCCTGCTTTTTTGCTAATAGCGCTTTGCTTCCTTGTTCTCGTTCCTTTTTTACCCATTTGTATATACTTCCTGCATGTACATCAAATATCTCTGCCGCCTTTTCATATCGCATGCCTTTCTTAACAGAGTTTACCGCTTTTATTCGTATGATTTCTTTTGCCTTTGTATCTAAAGAGCGACCATCCTTTTTCAGGCTTACAGTATATCATTCTTCTTAATATAATTCACCTATTTATTGCTCCGAGTAATATACGCTTTAAAGAATATTAAAGCACGTTTTCTAAATACAACAAAAGTATCCATAGGTGTTCTACCGCATTAGTCGACAAGTTAAACTAAGTATAGTAGTTAGAATATTTTGCTTTTTAGGTTCAGGAATGTATTGATTAAAATAAGAAAAAAAACAGATTCAGCGTTTACACCAACTATTTCCAAAGTCAAAAGAATCATATGGAGATTTCTTGTTTTTTATAAAATATTCTTTAGAATTTTTTATGCCGGTATCACATAATATTGCAAAAAAAACAACCGGATAAACTAATTCTCTCGTATCTTCTTCGGTCCTTATATGAGAGTTAGTAAAGTATGATGGGTAGTCACCAATGTCCCAAGAATGCCCTGGCTTTTTCATTTCATGAATTAGTGTGCATCTATACTTATATAGTAGATTAGAATGTGTGAAGTTCATTAGTTCTTTTTTATCATCATCTGATAATTTAAGAGTACTTTCTATTTCT
>JAAEMD010000022.1 GCA_024225875.1 bacterium | reverse complement strand
GCACTTTTCGGGGCGTTGGGTAACTAGTCCTTGGATGGGAGTTGTTCTGTTACGTATATGTTTATCATATCTGGAATTTTGAAATTCTACTTTCTTTGTGATATACTGGGGGTATTTCAGTTATTAGAGCCTATAACACTGTTTTAATTCCACGCAATCGCTTAAACATTTTAATTGCATAACGGTCAGTCATAGCTGCAATATGATCTGCTATTAGACGGTATCTTATTTTTTTATTAAATTCTATGTCATTTTTGTTGCTACATACTTCTTGGAAAATGGGACTTTGCTCAATAAGTATTTTAAGATAATTTGGTAATAGATTGATTATTTGTTTTGCTTGAATAGAAGTAGGTCTCTCTGCTACTATCTTAAGATCACTCCAAAGACCAAATATAATTATTTGAGCATCGTTTTCCGTTTCTGTAATTCTTGTTCTTGTCAATAATCCCTTAGGATAAATACTTTTTTTTAGTTCATATACACTGTTAGATTCATTTTTAAATTCATCCTTTGGGCCAAAATAGAACAAAATATTAAAAACTTCATCAGGTTCTCCTTTGTTATTGGTTGGATAATTTGCCTGATTTTTTAAAAAATAATCTAGTATTGTTGGCCATTTCTCCAAATCTTTTGTTATATCAATAGCATTATCCACAATAGATTTAAAGATGTTACAGAAATGAACTACTAAGCCTTTTATTAATGATGATTTTAATCGGTCATAATCATCTTCTTCCTTGCTTTTTCTTATTAGTTCTTCCCAATCTTCTATTTTTTCCCAATTTGTGTCATATCCCTTGAAAGAGGTATCTTTAAGTGTTTTTATTAATATTTCTTTTCTTAATAATTCAAATTTCATACCATCTTCACAATCACACGCCATATTCGCAATATCATCAGCTGCATCCATGAAATAGGTTAATGGGTTTCTAAATCCATTACATTTAGTGACTGATTGAACAAAATCAAAAAGTTTCTTATCAAGTGAAAATGTAGAATTTTTTTTATCTTTCATTAAACCGTCAAGCACTGCTACGGTCAAATTCAACCTATGACGAAACAACTTGTCTTCACCAATCCTGTAGCCGCACAATACTCTAATATTTTGCTTATTTGCATTAAACCCTTCTTCATTGCCACTATCTTTTAAGAGTTTATCTAAAGCTTTTTCGCCTGCATGACCAAACGGGGAATGTCCAATATCATGGGCTAAACATACGGCAGAAAGCGCATCAATAAGTTCATAGATAAATATTTTATTCTTATAATCTATTATTCTAAAAGCCATAGCTGCTAACTGTCTTGCAATTCTCATTGTTTCTATTGAATGAACTAATCTAGTCCTTGGAAAATCGAACATTGGATTAAGTAAAACTTGAGTTTTATACGCAAGTCGCCGAAAAGATGCACAATGTACAATGCTATCTATATCTATAGCAAAATCATTACGTTCATCACTTCCATATTTTTTTTTCAGAAGATTGTTAGAATCGTTTTTTTCTATATCTTTATATCTTTTATTTGAAAGCCAATTTGGTAAATCCATTGTTTTGCTCCTATTTTAAATTTTTACTTTTAGGGATATGAGGTGTGAACCAATTTCTGTAAAATCACGCAGTTCAAGAATAAGCGTTTAATTTCATTAAAAAATAATTTGAACTAATTTGGGTATTTTTGCCCAACTCATCGAAATGTTCAGTTTTAAAAATAAAAAAAGATTTAATAAGATAAGATAAATCTGAGATATTTTGACTATATCTCAAAAAAGCCAAATCTGAGATATAATATTCTTATTTCAGATTTTTACTATTTTTTTAAATTGCATAAAATTAGCTTATATAAAAAGTAGGTAGTATTCAAGTTCGATTCTTCAATTATAACCCAAATTTCACCAGCACTTTAGAAAACACTCCTAAATTTTCATCTGGCTTATAATCAATAGTGCTTGTTTTTGATTCCTTTAGTAAGACGTGGAGTTGATGGATTTGTTGATCCTTTTGGGTTAGTAGATTATTCAATTGTTCCTTAAAATCATCTGCCTGTTTTTCTATTTGAGTATCTTTTTGCTTCAACTGTTCTTTAAGTTCTGAGATCTGGGTTTTAAAACCATCCATTTGTTTTTTTAGATCGACTATTTGAGATTTGTATAGTTCTATGATTTGTTCATTTACTTCATTTGGTTGATCAATGATTTGATCGCTGTATTGATCATTGATATATTCATGATAATTCTTATCGTTATTGAAGTGATCTAAAACAAATTGTCTGTCTATTACCCACTTCCCTTTTTCACCTTCATTTTTTTTTATCATCGAAGAATTGCTACTATTTTTCAACTTAAGAACTAACCTTCTAATCGTCATTTCCGATTTTTTCGATAACTTCGCAGCGCCTTTTATGCTTAACCATTCATTACCATCATAACTACTACTTGTCGTTTTATACTCTGTCTTTGTATCTTTTTGCAGTACTTTTACAATACCCTCTGACTGTAAATCATTGCTGTTTAACAGGTTTTTTTTGATAGTAGATAGTGATATGCCTTTTTCTTTATCCTGCTTAATTTTGTCAAAAATCGGCATCACATTTGAATCTAAGACAAGGCTATTCTTTACTCCGCGCTCTATATGCGGCTCAAAAAAATCCTTCATTTCACGTATACACCG
>JAAEMD010000021.1 GCA_024225875.1 bacterium | reverse complement strand
TTGATTTGTCATGATGCATATTAAAATAAGCGATTAGTGTATATCACCCGGTTATTAAATTATCACCTGCCATGTTTATGGTTGATATTTTTATTGTCTGGTATTATAACCAGTGAGATTATTTATCCGGAAATTTGTAACAGTTATTAAAAGTAAAGTCAATATATTATAATGAATCAATATGAATCATCAAAATCAGAACCTGAATATCCGGAATTCTTTTCCCTGTACTTTCGAATTCTCTCCAGGTACAAATGGCTGATTATCGCGTGTTTATTCATCACCTCAGCTTCGACGCTTGCTTTTAGTCTTCTGATAAAGCCTGTTTTTCATTGTACTGCTACAATGGTTATTGAAAGAGAACAGATTATATCACCTTTGACCGGAGAAAGGCTCGATTATGACACTCATCTTGCCCAACCCCTGATCCACAAAACTCATTCCCAGTTAATGTTATCCTATCCGGTTCTGGAGAGGGTGGTTAACAAATTGAACCTGGATCAGCCTGACAGGGAAAAAGATTTAGAGGTTGATTCCCTGGTTACACTTATATCCGGCTTTATAAAAAAAAACTATCTTCTGCCGAACAAAAAAAAAGATACTTTAACCGATCAGGAACACTTTGCCAAGCTTATTGAAACCCTGAAAAAAAAGGTTAGTATCAACGATGTAAGAAATACCCTGCTGTTAAAAGTGACTGTGGAGGATCATAATCCGGTTCTTGCGATGAATATCGCTAATTCCCTGTGCATGGCCTATATTGAACTGAATAATGAGGATCGCATTAAAGAATCCCAGGATACCTTTAACCTGATGATGGTTCAGCTTGACGAGATGAAAGCAAAGCTGGAATCTGCGGAACAAGCTTTTTTATCTTATAAAGAACAGGAGAAGTTGTTTTCTGTTGAAGGTAAACAGAAATCTATTGACCAGAAAATAGAGGATATTAACGAGTCATTTATAACTACCCGAAATCAAAGGCTTGAACTGGAAGCCAGGCTGAATAAACTGAAATCATCAGGACGAACATTGAAAACAGAGGAGAACCCGGTTTATATCCGTTCTTTGCTCGAAAATCCCCTGATTGACCACCTTTATGGAGAATTAGTTGCTCAGAAGATAGAATTTTTCAGACTTCGCAATGTATTCGGATATAAACATCCGAAAATAATTCAGCTTAAATCAAAGATAGAAAATATTACAAAAGAGTTGGAAACAGAATTCAGAAAAGAACTGGAAAATATGAAAGCAAAGCGATCTGTCCTTTTTGCAAGAGAAAAGGCATTGCAAAAGACCATATCCAGATCG
>JAAEMD010000020.1 GCA_024225875.1 bacterium | reverse complement strand
TTATATCGTCTATAGCTTGTGAGGCCGGGTTAAGATTTGCTATAAGAGAAGGTGGCAGAACAGTAGGGGCGGGAGTAGTTACAGAAATTATTGAGTAAATAATAAGCTGCAAATCAATAAAAGGGGCTGTTCCAAAAGTAAAATACAGCCCCTGAACATAAATAAATACCTGATAATTATGCGGGTATTTTTTTATATTATCAGCTACAGCTACACCAGATTACAAAGAAACTTTTTCAGCCCTTTAAGGGTAATTTTTCTGTAGTTGAAGTTTTTACAGGGTACCAGCCTGTTTAAATTATCGTAATCTTATCCTTTTTTATTAAAAAGTTTATTTTTGATGATTTTGTTTGATCGATTAAATTTAATACCAGCTCTGATTTACAGGTACTTGTCTTTGTATGGATCTGATTGAGCCTCTTTTATTAAAGGGGCTTTTTTTGAGACAAACTATAAATCATAATATGAGACTTTTATGTTATAGCTTACTAATTTGTTCCAGAGCTATCTTAATTGCTTCCTGGAGCTGATAGTCAGTTTCGAAAGAATATTCAAAGTCAGGTTTTTGCATAAGTGTGATATTTTCGGTAGAAATAGTGAGTTTGATATCTACTGTAATACCTTTTTCCGTAATATCAGTATTGTTTGGAGTATAATATTTAGCAGTTGTATATAAAACTGAAGATCCGTCAGGCAGATTTAGTATTCGTTGTACAGAGGCCTTGCCAAATGTTTTTTTACCGACAATCAATCCTCTTTTATTATCTTTAATCGCCCCGGCAACTATCTCTGACGCAGATGCCGATCCTTCGTTAACTAGAACAACGAGTGGTTTATCAGGAAATAACGTATATTTTGTTGCTTTTGAGGTGCTTTTATATTTATCCCGGTCAACAGTATGAACGAGACTCCCTTTGGTAAGGAATAAATTAGCAATATCCAAAGCATTTTGTAAAAGTCCTCCACCGTTATAGCGTAGATCTAAAACTAGACACTCAATATCTTTTAATATTAATTTTTTTAATGACTTTGCTAACTCGTAAGAGGCGCGCTTATTTTCAAAAGTAGATAACAGAATATAACCAATGTTTTTGTCATTTTTTGTGAAGAGCTCTTCTTTTTCTACAGCATTTAGTTTGATTTCATTTCTAATGATATCAATGTTTAAAATATCAGGAGTGCCGGCTCGTTTAATTCCCAGTACGACTTTTGTTCCTTTTTTACCCCTTATTTTACTTACTGCTTCAGTCAGGCTCATGCCTTTTGTTGAAATGCCATTGATCTTCATTATTTTATCAAGAGATTTTAGACCGGCCTTGTATGCCGGGGTGCCTGAAATAGGGGAAATTACAGTTAACTGCTGTTTTTTTATTCCTATATGAATACCTATTCCATAAAAGGATCCATGCATTCTGGTACGCATTTCATTAGTACTTTTTGGCTCCATAAATCGGGTGTAGGGGTCTTTAAGTGACTTCAGGAGCCCTTTTATTGCTCCATATTCAAGCTTATCACTGTCGATATTTTTTTCTACATATTCATTTTCAATATGGTATCGTACTATTCTTAATAACTCAAAAGTAGAATTGAAGTTTTTTGCATATAATGTATTGACATATATTATGTTTATAAATATTAATATAATTAATAAAAATTTATTATAAAATGAGCTCATGCAATCCTCTAAATAAAAAGCTTAAAATATAAAAGTTATATGCTGGATACTGTCTATATCTGTTCCAAAGTAAAATGTCCGACACTAAAGTTTTCAAATGACTTCGTTAATGTACACAGCACTCAGGCATTTAAACGGACACTTCAATTTGTACCAGCTATATCTTTATATATTTAAGAGGATTTACAGGTACTCCGTTTTGTCTGATTTCAAAATGTAAATGTGGTCCTGTTGAATAACCAGTGCTGCCTACCCAGCCAATTACATCGCCTTTTTTTACGAAATGGCCTTCTTTAACCAGGACTCGAGACATATGAGCGTAAACAGTAGAGATCCGTTTTTTATCTGACCTTCTTCTGCCATGATCAATGACTGCAATTTTACCATAACCCTTATATCTTGATTTACTTCCAGCTACAATGACCAGTCCTGAGTCAGCAGCCTTTATTTTATATCCTTTAGGGGCAGCCAGATCTACTCCTGTATGCTTGATATATCGTTTGAATATTGGATGTAATCTGCGTCCGAACTTTGAAGAAAGCCAGCCTGCTACAGGTTTAATAAAGGAGTTTGTTCCATAGTATGCTTTGTCACCTCTTGATAATTTTTTAATTAGAGTTGTAATTTCTGTAGAAGCAATTCTCAGGTCTTTTGTTTTCCGCTCTATTAAGGCGATTTCTGAACTAAGTAATTTAATGTTTCTGGACTTTAGCTTTTTATCCCTCAAAATGGTGCGTTCTCTCTTTTTAATTTCCAGCTTGAGTGTAACCAGCTTTTTTTTGGCTTTGTGAAGTTTAGTGCTTTCAGAACTGAGCCTGAACTGTTGATCTTTTAAATCATTAATAAGGTCAATATCCGAATTTATTATTCGTTCAAAGTAATATATGATATCAATGGTAGAGATAGCTTGCGGAGGAGCAAAAAGACACTCCAGTAATCCGAATTTATTATGTTTGTATATTTCAACTAACCGTTTAGTAAACTGAGTTTTTTTATAAGAATACTTTTTTTTAAGATTTTTGATTGTTTTTTCTTTTTTTGTTATTTTGCGTTTTGTAAGTAATAACCGTTCTTTGGCTTTTTTTAATCTTAATTCGTTATAACGCTGTTTTCTGGACAGGATCATTAATTCACGTTGAGCCTGTTTTTTTTTCAGTGCCTTCTGTTTTATTTTGTTTTTATTTGTTTTTATTTTTTTTGAGATATTGTTTAGTTTATTTTTTGCGATATTTTCAGGTTCTGTATAACACTGAGCAGGAGAAGTAAGTAATGTTATTAACAGAATAGAAATTAAAAACTTTGTCATTAAAAACCCTTTCTTACTTCTATACTTATGATATTTCTATAACTGGTTTGAAATCAGCTCTTTGATATTATGTGCTAATTTCAGACCCATATTCCCTAACTTCGCAATTTCTAAAGTATCTATTGTATATAGATTCTCAAGATTTTTATACTTTTTATAAATTAAATTTACTCTTTTTGGACCAAGCCCCTTAATACTGGTTAAAATACTTTTAATTGATTTTGACTTTTTATGTGCCTGATATTTTTTTGCAAACCTGTGAGCTTCGTCTCTTATATTTTGAAGCAGCTTTAATGACGGATCATCTGGGCCCGGGGAAATAGTTTTTTTGTTACAGATGGAATGAATTTCTTCTTCTTTTTTAGCAAGGGCAATAATATCGATATGCTGTTCAGGACATATTTCTTTTAATGCCTTCCAGGCATAATTTAATTGAGGCTTACCACCATCTATCAGCAGCAGGTCAGGAGTGTTTTCTTTATGAGTAATGCACATTTTCAGCCTTCTTAGAACCACTTCATATATTGATAAAGGGTCATTGCTTTTCTGATATACATTTTTAACCATAAATTTTCTGTACATACTTTTACAGGGCTTGCCGTTTTTAAAATATACAGCAGATCCGACGATAAATTCTCCTTGATGGTGCGATATGTCAAATCCGATGATGATATCAGGAATCGCAGATAAGTTTAATTTTATTTTTGTCTCTAACAATATATTTTTGTTATGACAGAGCAGATTTTCATTTTCTTTAGCTAAACGCATGGCAGCAAGTCTGGCATTGAGCAGTGCGTTATCTAATAATATTTTATTAACGCCTTTTTTAGGACACGATACACTAAATGCTGTCTTTTTAAGGCGTTTGATTTTATTAAAGGTCGGCATATAATCTTCAGTACAAATTATTTTAGCAGGAAGCTCGTTTGCTTTTTTGTTGTCAGGTATTGAGAAATTCTGCTGTATTACCTGGTACAGGAACTCCTCCCTGGAAAAATAGTCTTTTTTTTCTACATATATTCCTTTTTGAAATAACAGCTTTCCGGATTCGATTTTTTGTAATAAAACATAATAATGATACTGATTTTCAAAGTTTACCCAGATTTGAATGTTGTTATCCTTATCAAGGATTACAGTTTGTTTTTCATTGAGAGCCTTTACTTTACTGATCTGATCTCGAATTTTTGCAGCTTTTTCATATAACTGGTTACTGGCATAAGAACTCATTTTAGATTGCAGCCTGTTAAGTAACTGCTTGTTTTTTCCAGATAAGAACATAATTAAATCCGATACAGTTTCAACATAAAGGGACTTTACATCTTTCATTATGCAGGGGCCCATGCATTTGTTGATATCAAATAAAATACATTTTTTTTGTTTTGTTATCAGGTCGATAGATTTTCTGCACTGACGTAAAGGAAACAGGTCGTATAGTGTCTGTAATAACTTTTTAGTAGAGCCAATATTTGCATATGGTCCGAAATATAGAGCGTGTCTATCATATTTGTTTCTAGTTATGGATATGGCAGGAAATGGATCTTTAATAGATAATTTAATGCAGGGGTAGTTCTTGTCATCTTTTAAATTAATATTGTATTTTGGCTGATGTGTTTTGATTAGTTGATTTTCAAGTAAAAGGGCTTCTCTTTCAGTTTTTGTGACGATAGTTTCTATTCTGGCGACTCGGGAAACCAGTATTGTTGTTTTGATATCAGTATGTTTTTTTTTTTGAAAATAAGATGATATACGTTTTTTAAGGTTTTTAGCCTTGCCTATATAGATGATATTACCTTCATCATCTATCATTTTATAGATGCCGGGATATGCAAGTAAAGAACTTATAAAGGCTTTAATCTCAATCTGGTTGCTGATAAGGGTTTCGGATGTATTATTTTTTCTTGCCGGACTCTTTTTCTTCAACGGCTTCAACAATCAATTTGATCTGAAACTCTACATTCTCATGCAAAACAACATTTATATCATACTCACCAAGATCTTTTATGTGGTCAGACATTTTCAGATATTTCTTCTGAAGCGTTATATTAAACTCCTTTTTAATATAATCAATGACATCACCTAGTGTTACGGAGCCATATAAATGTCCTTTTTCCTGGGCCTTTGATTTGAAAATAACCTCTTTGCCATCCAGTATTTTTCTGGTTGCTTCAGCATCAGCAAACAGTTGAGCTTTTCTTTTGTCTTCTTTTTTCCGCAAAGACTCAAACAGATAAAGATTGGCTGGCGATACAAGCAGGGCTTTGGCCTGTGGTAGTAAGAAGTTTCTGGCAAATCCGAGTCGGACTGTTTTTTTATCTCCGAATTTACCTAACCCGTGTATGTCTTTGATTAATATTACATCTATAGTTGTAGTCATATTATTTCTCCGTATAAAATATTTTACGATACCTGGAATTTAATCAACACAATGAGGAATAAGACAGATTATCCGGGCTCTTTTAATTGCAGTTGCCAGCATTCTCTGGTGTTTTGCACATATTCCGGAGTTACGTCTCGGATAAATTTTTCCACGATCTGTCAGAAATCGTTTGAACCGGCCTGTATCTTTATAATCAAGCACATTGCATTTATCAACACAAAAAACGCATACTTTCTTTCTTCTTGATTTTCTTTTTAAATGGACCTTTTTTTCCATAATATTATTTTCCTTCCTTTATAAAACTTTACTATGTTTCCCTGTAATATCTTTTACTTTAAGAGGGTGCAGCTGAATCCTCTTCACTAGCTTGTCTTCTTTTGTCCAGCATCTGGACATTGTCAGCAATTACTTCGGAGACCTCAATTGTTTCTCCATTTTTTTCATAAGAATCTGTTTGAAGCCTTCCCTCAACAGCAATCAACTTGCCCTTATTAAGGTAGTCACCGCATATTTCTGCCAGTTTTCTCCAGGTAACCACTCTAATGAAGTCAGCATTGTTTTCAGTATCCGCTTTTTTACTAAAACGGTCTATGGCAATAGTGAATTTAGTAACAGTAATTCCTGATGAGGTTACTCTTGTCTCAGGGTCTCTGACCAGTCTTCCAATTAAAAAAACTTTATTATACATTATAATCCTTTACCCTCATCCTTTTCAAAAAGGAATATCTTCTTCTGAACTTTCTTTTTCAGTTTCGCCAAAATCAAAAGTACTGGTGTTAAAGTCGTCTAAAGGTGTTTCTTCCAGCGATTCTTTTGCGGTTGATTTTAAAGACTGTTTATTTTCCGTATCAGCAGGTTTTGCAGATTCTGCAGGTTCTGTTGACAGTTGCTTAATATATCTGGCCTCGACTTCTGTACTCCACTTTCTATTACCGTTACTGTCATCATAACTTCTGGTGTGTATACTTCCTTCTACAAGAAGAGTGCTGTTCTTTAGATAACTGCCTGTATTTTCAGCAAGATGCCGCCAGCCTACTACGTTAATCATATCTGACTGAGGTGCCATTCCTGCAGAACTGTATGGGCGAACAACTTCCAGACAGATCTTAATAAAAGGGTCACCGCTATTGGTGACTCGAATATCCGGAGTCTCTACTATTTTACCTATAAGAATAATTTTGTTTAAACTAGACAAGTTATTATCCCTTTACTGGAGCATTCTCTTTTTTATCTCTGTTAATATCCTGAATTGAATCTAACCTTACGATCAGGTTTCTTATTATGTTTTCATTAATAGAAAAGTATGTTTTTATTTCAGAAAGTACTTTGTTATTGCCAGCAAACTGGATTTGTATAAAATAGCCCTGAGTTATCTTGTTGACAGGTGTAGCTAATTCCTTCAGTCCGGGTTCACTGGACAGCAAAATTTCACCTTTATTATCGGTAATATATTTTTGGACCCTCTCAAACATCTCTTTATACTCTTCTTTACTAAGGTGAGGTTTGATGATAAATAACAGCTCGTATTCTCTAGTTAACATTTTTGCTCCTTCAGCACTATATAAATTATACATTAAAAATGGAGTGGCATTATAACATGGTATAAAATCCTTTCGCAATAATGTTTTGTAAACCAGGGATATTTTATATTCCTGTAAAACTTCTGTAGTCTGCTTTTGCTTTTCATAGAATAATTATTACCGGGTATAAACAGGCGTTTATAGCTGATCCAAAATAAAATGTCCGACACTTAAAGTTTTCAAATGATTTCGTTAATGTACGCAAGTACACAGCACTCAGTCATTTAAACGGACAGTTCAATTTATGTTAATACCTGTAGCCTTTCTGCTTTTTTTCAGCAGTTATGGAAAAAATACAGTATCAGATTAACCTGTTTTCCAGAATTTAAGATACCTGGTAATAAGGCTTAAACAACCTGTCTTCTATTCGCATAATCCAGATGAGAATGTTATACTGAACCATAAGTTATGGGAGATGCTGGATAATTAATGGAAGAAGAAAGAATAATTTCATCTGAATCGCAAATAGCTGATGCGAAAGAAGGGAGTTTACGGCCTAAACTTCTGGATAATTTTGTTGGACAGGGTAAAGCAAAAAGAAACCTGAAAATATTTATACAGGCGGCTCAAAAAAGAAATGAGAGTATAGAACATATCCTGTTATATGGCCCTCCCGGGTTAGGGAAAACTACTCTGGCAAATATCATTGCTAATGAAATGCATGTAAATATTAAAACAACATCAGGCCCGGCTATTGAAAGACCTGGTGATCTGGCAGCTATTCTTACTAATCTGCAGGAAGGAGATATCCTGTTTATCGATGAGATTCACCGCCTGAACCGTTCTGTTGAAGAGGTGTTATATCCGGCAATGGAAGATTTTGAGCTGGATATTGTTATTGGAAAAGGACCATCAGCCAGATCTATTAGACTGGATGTTCCTCATTTTACCTTGATTGGAGCAACAACCAGGGCCGGTTTACTTTCGGCACCATTACGTGATCGTTTTGGTATTATTGAACGTTTGGAATTTTATAATCTTGATGAGCTGATATTTATTGTTACAAGAGCAGCTGGAGTTCTTGGTGTGGCGCTGAACGAAAACACTGCTCTGGAAATTGCAAAGCGCTCAAGAGGAACGCCTCGAATAGCTAACCGTTTATTAAAGCGTGTTAGAGACTGGGCTCAGATTAAATCAGATGGTATTGTAACAAAAGCTATTATAAAAGAAGCTGTTACAGGTTTGGGAGTGGATCATATCGGACTGGATGATGTTGACAGGAAGTATCTCAAAACTATTATTATTAAGTTCAGAGGAGGCCCTGTTGGCGTTGATACCATTTCTGCCAGTATAGCAGAAGAGTCAGATACGATAGAAGATGTATATGAACCATACCTCCTGCAGCTTGGTTTTATTGAAAGGACCCCGAGAGGGCGTACTGCCACTCTGCTGGCATATCAGCACCTGGATATAGCATACAGACCAGGGGTTGTTCAGCAGGATGAACAGTATAAATTATTTTAACTTGGAGTTTATTATATGAAACACAGAAAAGCACAGGTGAGCAGAAAAACAAAAGAAACAGAAATTCAGTTGTATTTTAATATTGATGGCAGTGGGGAAAGCGATATTAAGACAGGCATCCCTTTCTTTGATCATATGCTGGATCTTTTTACAACACATGCTGTTTTTGATTTGAATTTGACGGTAAATGGAGATATTGAAGTTGATTTCCATCATACGGTAGAAGATACAGGTATTTGTCTTGGTCAGGCATTTAGAAAGGCGCTTGGTGATGCAAAACAAATAAAAAGGTTTGCTTCAGGACTAGTTCCCATGGATGAGTCCTTATGTAAAATTGCCGTAGATATTAGTGGTCGGTCTTATTTGGACTGGAAGGTTGAGTTCCCCAATGCCAGTACAGGAAATTTTGATACAGAATTAGCAGAAACATTTTTTCATGCATTTGCTGACCATGCCAGAATAACTCTGCATATGGATGTTAACAAAGGTCGTAATGTACATCATATTTTAGAAGCCTGTTTTAAGGGGCTGGGTATATGTCTGGACGAAGCAGCAGCGATAGATGATCGGAAAAAAGGAGTTCCATCAACCAAAGGCACATTAATATAATGGTTTTTATGTTATGTCCTGGGAAAGGAAAACAATAAAGTTATGAACAAAAAAGAAAATATAATATTAAGCAGCAATGAAATTTCTCAAATAATTAATGAGCTGGCAGACAATATAAAAAACAACTGTACAGATATAAATAACCTTGTGTTTGTTGGTATTTTAACAGCCGGTTATCCGTTAGCAATTAGAATCAGTAAAATTCTACAGAAAGAGTGTGGTGTAGAAATACCGGTCGGAAAGCTTGATGTTGCTTTGTATAGAGATGATTTGCTTTCAAGAGGCAAGTTTATTACTATCAGAGAATCGGATATTCCTTTTGATTTATTAGGAAAAACTCTTGTTATAGTTGATGATGTACTATTTAATGGTAGAACTATCAGGGCGGCATTAAATGCTCTTCTGGATTTTGGACGTCCGAATGCCATTGAGCTTGCTGTACTAATTGACAGGGGGTTTAGAGAACTGCCTGTTTATGCAAATTATGTCGGTAGAAAAATTGATACTGAAAAAGAAGATCATATTAGCGTGAAGCTATATGAAATAAATGGCGAAGACAGTGTTTTTTTAGAACAAAATAATTAATTATTAGATTATCATAGAAAGGGATACTTAGAAGTGGCACAAAAAAGAAAAAAATCCAAACCTTCTGGTAAAAAAGAATGGAGAAACTTAATCTGGTATGTTTTATTAGGACTAATGCTTATGTCTATAGTAACGACATACATAAATGGACCCAAAGAACCGGAAGCCATTGACTTTAGCTCTTTTACAAAAGAGCTTGATCGGGGCAATATAGATAAAGTTACCATTAGACCCAAAGAAAAACTTCTTGATGGTGTAACAAGAAAAGGTAAAAAGTTTAAAACTTTTTATGTTGATTACCCTGACTTTGTTGATGACTTGAGAGAGAAGGGCGTTATAATTTCGGTTAATCCAGTGGACTCTGGCTGGTTTTGGGGTGTTCTTGTCCAGGCATTTTTGCCTTTTATATTAATTGCAGCGTTATGGTTTTTTATTTTTCGTCAGGCGCAGGGAGCCAATAATCAGGCTCTGTCTTTTGGTAAGTCAAGAGCAACAGCCTGGAAGAAGAAGGAAAATGAAAAAGCAATAACCTTTAAAGATGTAGCTGGTGTTGATGAAGCTGTTGAAGAACTTCAGGAAATAGTTTCTTTTTTGAAGATGCCGGATAAATATCAGGAGATGGGAGCGCAAATACCCAAGGGAGTTCTGCTTATGGGGCCTCCGGGTACTGGAAAAACATTGCTGGCTAAAGCAATAGCCGGGGAAGCAGATGTTCCCTTTTTTAGTTTATCAGGATCTGATTTTGTGGAAATGTTTGTTGGTGTCGGCGCATCAAGAGTTCGGGATTTATTTAAGCAGGCTAAAAAGAATCAGCCAGCGCTTATTTTTGTAGATGAAATTGATGCGGTAGGTCGTCACAGGGGAGCGGGTTTTGGAGGCGGACATGATGAAAGAGAACAGACCTTAAACCAGTTGCTGGTAGAGATGGATGGCTTTGATCCCAAACAATCAGTTATAGTTATTGCGGCAACAAACCGTCCAGATATTCTTGATCCGGCCCTGTTGAGAGCAGGCAGGTTTGATAGAAGAGTTGTTGTAGATAAGCCGGATATTAATGGTAGAACTGAAATATTGAAAATACATGCAAAAGATAAAAGAATTAAAAAAGGTATAGATTTAGAAGTTGTAGCAAGGAGAACGCCAGGGTTTACCGGGGCAGATTTAGCTAACCTGGTTAATGAAGCAGCACTGCTTGCTGTACGTACAGGTAAAAACATCATAACTTTGCTTGAGCTTGAAGAGGCGATAGAGCGTGTTATGAGTGGTCCGGAGCGTAAGTCCAGAATTATCTCTTCTAAAGAAAAGGAAATGGTTGCATATCATGAAGTTGGTCATGCAATTGTAGCAAAAAAGCTGCCAGAGTCTGATCCGGTACATAAAATAAGTATTCTTCCCAGAGGAATGGCCCTTGGCTACACACTTCAGGTTCCCCTGGAGGATAAATATCTGATTACCCAGTGTGAAATTAAAAATAAAATAAAAATTCTTCTTGGTGGTAGAGTTGCAGAAGAACTTGTATTCAATACAATCACTACAGGTGCTGCTAATGATATTGAAAGAGCGACAGAGCTTAGCAGGCATTACATATGTAAATATGGAATGAGCTCTAAGATGGGTATTGTTCAATATGGTAAAAATAAAGAACAGGTGTTTTTAGGCCGGGATTACTCGGATCATTCCAAAGATTATTCTGAGGTTACAGCCAGAGAGATAGATGAGGAGATTAGAAAAATTATTGAAGAAGCGTATGAAGAAGTAAAAGATATTTTAAGAAAAAACAAAAAGAAACTTATTGAAATAGCTAAACTGCTAATGGAAAAAGAAACTATAGATGGGGAGGAGATTACGCAACTGCTGGCAAAACGTAAATGATAACTGCCAAAAGTTAATTAGCGGGGCGTAGCGCAGCCTGGTAGCGCACTAGTATGGGGTACTAGTGGTCGCTGGTTCAAATCCAGTCGCCCCGACCATCATAATTATGAGTAGATTTTCGATTGATCATAATAAAAAATATTTTTCTTTTTTAATAATTCCTGCAAACAGGGATAAAACATACTCCTTTCGTATATCGAGATGGACACTAAGGGCGGTTGTCGTTATTTTTGTTACGGCAGTAATCTTTATAGGGGGATCTTTTTTTTATACAGTGAAAAAAGGTGTAGATTTTGTTAATTACAGGCACCTTAAAACCAGTACCAGGGAACAGAGTGCTCAGATAGAAAACTATAAAATTAAGTTTAAAGAATTGAAAGGCGATCTGGAAAGTCTCCTCGAGAAGGAAGAGGAGATAGAAAATATGATAGGTGACTCACGCAAAAGAAAGAAAAAAAAATTT
>JAAEMD010000019.1 GCA_024225875.1 bacterium | reverse complement strand
GGATTTTTGCAATAAATCCTCGCCGGAACATCGCGCTCTTATTAGACAATCTGTTGGTACAAAATTGCATTTATTGAAACCGATCTGAAGTTATCGTTTTTATTTCGGACTGGGTATAGTATCCATATTAACAGGTGTAAACACTATTTTAGTGGCCCTGGTTTTGCCATTTCAATAAATTATTTACACAATTTTACTCGCTGCAAAGGACATAATAAGGATAATTGCTAAAATATATCAGGCACAGGACTTTAGCTTAGAAAATCACCCAGAAGAACGATTGCTAATTAGAATATAATCTATAACAATAGTAGCTATGGTAAATAGAATTAAAAAATTATGGCTAAATATTAAAACCAGTTTTACAGGCCAGAGAAAACCACATTTTTTATATAAAGGTAATCCAGGCGCTGTTATACTAAAAACCGGATTAAATCTGGTGCCCTTAATTGATCCTGCACAAAAAGGGCCTGTATTGAAAAATATCCAGTTAATAAGAGCTATGTTTCAGCAGGAATCAGGTTATGACATTGGTGGAGTGCGGGTTATGGATGATCTGGAACTTGAAGATAATCAGTATAAGATCGAAATAGCTGGCAAAGAGTTAGCTTTAAATCAAGCTTATATCAAAGCAAACTTTGTAAATAAGTCTGTACCAGAGTTGAACAATATAGATATTGAAGCATTTGAGGGAATTAATCCTGTTAATCGGAAAAAAGCTGCCTGGGTATCTGAAAATCAGGTTGAAAAATTAATTATGCAGGGAATTCCATTTTTAAACACATCTGATTACATTTCAACGCATCTATCGTACCTGGTAAAGCAATATGTAAGGAATACTAAAGAATTTCAGGATCAGTTCTGGGTTAAGTATAATATTTCAGATCGTGAACAGGATGTTATCCGGCTTGTAATACAAGGCTTAACAACCAGAGAAACAGCACAAAAGCTGTTTATTACGGAATCTACTGTCAAGACGCATTTGAAAAATATTTTTCAAAAAATAAATATTAAGAGCCGTCTTGAATTGACTCAGATTATTACTAACAGTATTGTAAGCGATCCCCCAACCACATACTAAAAAGTTATGCGCAAAAGATATAAT
>JAAEMD010000018.1 GCA_024225875.1 bacterium | reverse complement strand
TTATATCTACAAAGCACTCAATATTTCGAGTGCTCCGTTGCCCGCTAAAAAATTACGGGCCTTTTGAATTTGTAGTGACGAATCTTAGATTCTCGTGCCTGGCTTGGC
The DNA here is from genome assembly GCA_024225875.1 of bacterium. GTDB lineage: Bacteria > Margulisbacteria > Marinamargulisbacteria > JAAEMD01 > JAAEMD01 > JAAEMD01. The sequence continues at coordinate 6,405 of JAAEMD010000018.1, read as the reverse complement.
GAACTTGGGTCAAGAGAATAGTAGAGCTTCTTTCTAAATAAAGTCATATAACACTCATTTTTCATTGTTTTATGGAAACGTTCACAAATGCCATTAGTCTGAGGAGAATAGGCCTTTGTTCTCGTATGATCTATATCTTCAATGCCCAAATATAGTTGAAAAGCGTGTTGATCAGGTTTGCCACAAAACTCAGTGCCACGATCAGTAATAATACGGTTAAGAGGAATGCCTTGTTCTTGGAAAAATGGTATTAACCCTATCATTAAGAATATCAGCAGCAACAATTGCTGTTTTTTCTGTGTATAGCTTGACGATAGCAACCCTGGAATAAGTATCAATAAAGGTTTGCTGATAAATATCACCAATGCCTTTAATTTTACCAACATAATAAGTATCCTGGCCTGCAAGATAACCTGGATAGTGGGTTTCAATTTCACCGTGAGCCTCTTTGAGTGCCTTGGCTTTTTCTAGTGCTACAACCTGTTCTTCGGTAAGAACAATGCCGTCCTGAGCTACTTTAGCTTCTAGTGCCTTGAGTCTTTTTTTGAAACTTTCAAGATCATGCCTAAGCCAAACAGAACGAACTCCAGATGATGAAATCATAATACCTGATTTTTTAAGCTCATTACTTGCACGCATTTGACCATATGCAGGGTTAGAAATAGCCATTTCAACAATCGCTTTTTCTACGTAGTCAGGCACTCTGTTTTTAACACAAGGTTTTTTACGTGATATTTCTTTTAATGCCTCTTGTCCGCCTCGGGCATATAATTCCTTGTATCGATAAAAGGTATCCCTTGAATAACCCATGACATGACATGCCTGGGATACATTACCTAGCTGTTTTGCTAATTCTAACAAGCCTATTTTTGGCTTTATTATTTTTTCTTCCATACTTCCCATTTTGATTTATCTCCTTTTTTCTGACTTTTTTCGCAACCATACTGTGGGGGATCCCCCACAGTATGGTTAAACTGCTTTTTATCTATTGTATGTCAGATTAAGTTGAAAGTCATACAGATATTGATCATACAAAAACTAAGGCTAGACATCCTCAAACAAATGGTATTTGCGAAAGGTTTCACAAAACTATTTTAACTGAATTTTATCAGGTTACTTTTCGTAAAAAGATTTATTCTGGCCTGGATGACCTTCAAAAGGATTTAGATGCTTGGCTGGATTTTTATAATATTACTCGTACTCATCAAGGTAAAATGTGCTGTGGCCGTACCCCTATTGATACCTTTATTGATGGCTTGATTATTGCTAAAGAAAAGTTATTGGCTGCTTAATTTGATTTCTGTTTTTAGGAGGTGTTTTTTTGAGCATTTAGTTGTTTTTATTTAAATAGGTTTTTAGGGTAACTGTCAGATTAAGTGTTGACTACTACAATTCAGGGATGCTGTTCACTTAACATTATCTGGTGATAATAGACGGGATTAACATTGTACTTACGAAAAACCTTTAGCTTATCTCTATCTTCAATTGCACGTTCATATTCTATCTGTCTTTTTATACTGTTTGTATGCCTGTCAATAACTTTTGTTGCTACTTCAAGTTCTACCTGCCATAAATCATTATATATATCTTTCGCTGTTTTTTTTCTTACTTTCCTTAAATTTGGCCATGACTTCTCTACAGCTGATTTATGAATATAACGTTCTTCTCCTGAAAATAAAAAAATCAATGCCCAACCATCTATTATTTTATAAAATTCAAAAATATCCCCTTTCCGGGCATAACCTAAAGACCTTGCTTTTATGGTGGGTTTAGTACGGATATTTACTTTTCTTTTTATTACTCTAATATATTTATTTCGGCCATAGATCAAAGATCCGAAACAAAAAAACAGTATTAAGCTGACTAAAAGTTTACTTGTTTTTTCTTTAGAAAAGATATTCATACATTTATATAGTGCCTGTTTAAAGTAAAGTCCATAATATTTTTATTTATTTTTGAAAAGCCTTGTAACTTTATTATGAAAATCATAATGGATCATTGTTAAACATGGTACGAAAAATAAAGTTATTAATGTTGCAAAAGCAAGACCATAACCTAATGACATTGTCATAGGAATAAGAATAAAATCTGTACCGCCCCACCCATAAACAGTCGGCATTAAACCAGTAACAGTAGTTATCGTAGTTAAGATAATTGGTCTTAATCTTGTTCTGGCACCATCTAAAATAGCTTTATTAAAGGACTTGTGGTCAGAATCTTCTGAACTTGTCTTATTTATATAGTCAACCATTATCAGAGAGTCATTAACAACAACACCAGAAAGACCTATAAAACCCATAAAAGCAGGAAATGAAAAAGTCTGTCCATGAATGAAAAATGCCCAGATAATACCTACAAAACCAAATGGGATAGCAGAAATAACAAAAACAGGTTGTGAAAAAGAATTAAAAAGAAGGGTAAGCATAAAATAAATACCTAATACCGCAATAAGAAAAGAAAACATCAATGATTTAAGTGACTCTTTAGAGGTCTCAGCTTCTCCTCCACTCACAATAACTACATCTTTATATTTCTTTTCCAGGTTCTTCTTAAAAAAAGACTCTATTTTCCTGGTCGCTTCCATTGAGGTCGTCTTTTCCGAATCAAGGTCTGAAAATATTGTAAAAACTCTCTGGTTATTGTATCTATTTATTTCCAGAAAATTCTCTGTATCTATTATCCTGGCAAACTGCTTCAATCTTATCAGTTTCTGCTGCTTGTTTCTTACAGGCAGGTTCAATAAAAAGTTCATTTTAGAACGATACTTCTTATCTACTATAACCCTGTAATCAACATCCTCATTATTTTTCCTTATAGAAAATGGTATGTTTCCTTCATAGGCGGTTCTTATCGTAGATGCAACATCCATTACACTAAGCCCCAGTTCTGCCAGCCTGTTATGATCAATATGTATTTTGTACTCTTTTTTTGTCTGACCATAATCATTGCGAAGATCAATAATGCCATTTATAGTCCTTACAAATTCATACAGTTCCCTTCCTGCCGCTACCCTTTGTTGATCGTTATCACTTACAAGCCTTATATGAACACCCTTTCCCAGGGGTGGTCCATGACGCTGCTTTTCAAATGTTATTTTTTTAAAACTTGATTTATATCCCTGCAGATCATTTTTGAGGCTGCTCATTATTTTATTTGCAGAACGACCTCTACTGTCTCCTGTTTTCAGATACACATAAATAACAGCTAAGTGAGAATGTGTGCCTGAGCTGCTGAAAGAAAAGTTAGAGTCACTTCCTATTCTTGTTCCAAATGATTCCAGCTCATTAGATGGCATAGTTGCTATTACTCTTTCTATCGGCCTTACCAAATCAGACATTTTATTTAAAGATGTACCGATTGGAGCTTCCATCTTTATATAAAATGCATCCACATCACCTGAAGGCATAAGTTCAAATTTCATTGTTTTGAAAGCAAATATCACACTAAACAGTGCAAAAGCTATACCCGTTAAAACAAAAAGATATCTACGGTTCAAAACTTTTCCTAATAAATAAACGTACCTGTCTTCTAACTTTATTACCCATGCCTTTTTACTGTATTTTTTATTGTCAACCGGTTTACTCATCAAGTGTGACGGTAGAAAAAACAGAGATTCAATTAATGATGCAGATAGAGATACTATGACAACTACCGGCATAATCTTCATAAACTTCCCCATTATTCCAGGCACAAATATCAAAGGAGAAAAAGCAATAATAGTAGTTGTAATAGTTGTAATTACTGGAACTGCAACTTCCATTACACCATCACGAACCGCCTGGTAACCAGGTTTATTTTCTTCCTTATGTCTTTTAATATTCTCTGCAACTACAATGGCATCATCAACCAGCATACCTATGACAATAATAAACCCGCCAAGAGATATCGGGTTAATCGACATACCAAGAGCCCGGATAAAAATAAAAGACACAATCAAAGAGAACGGTATACCAAAAGCTGTCCAGGCCGCAGTATGAAAGTCCAGAAAAACTTTTAAACAAATCAAAACTAATATGAATCCCAGAAATGCGTTTGTAACTACAATTCGTATTCTATTTCTTGTCATTACAGAAGAATCATTAACAAAATCTATTTTTAATTCTTTGGAAAAATTTGATCTTTCCTTATTTACCAGTGCTTTTATTTTATTTATTGTTCTAACAGCATCAGCATTTTTCTTTTTAACTATTGTTAAAGAGATGCCATTTTTATTATTTGAACGAACCAGCATATCAGGTTTTTTAAACTTATTTTTAATAGTTGCCAGGTCTTTTAGTCTTAAACTGTTACCACCAAATGAGGCCCTGACTATTACATCACTTAATTTTTCAAGGTCCACCAGCTCTTCATTTGTTAATATGGATTTTTCCTGGTCATAGCTCTCCAGCTTCCCCCCACCTAATCTAACATTCCTGTCTCTTAAGCTTTTTATAACATCATTGACAGGCGTTTCTGTTTCAATTAACTTTTCTGGATTAAGTTCTATATGAACTTCTTTATCCAGATACCCAACTTTATCAACCCTGCTGACTTCAGGTAGCACCCTTAGCTTTCTTTCAAAATAATTGGCGATTTTTCGAAGTTCTAACGGGTCTTGATGAGAAAACGAAAGCTCTATAATCGGCATCTTAGACATCTGTATCTCAAAAGATTCCGGCCTGTTTCTGACTTCGCCCGGCAAATCTGTTACTCTGTCTACAGCCTTTTGTATATCCTGTTTTACCTTTTCTGCCTCACGGTCACTTAAGTAATCCTCTAACAAAACTCTTATACTAGACATATTCTCATAGCTGAGAGATGTCACTTCTTTAATATCATCTACTTCCTGAATGGCTTCTTCCAGAGGGATAGTCACCTTTAACTCAACATCCTCTGGTGAAGCACCTGGATATATAGTTGTATAATACACTTCATAAAGATCTATTTCCGGCATACTGTCACGCTTTATGGTCTGGAGTGAAAATATTCCAGACAGAGCTGTAACAATAATAATAAGGTTAACAAGTAACTTGCGTTGAAGAAAGAAACTAATGATTCTATTTAACAACTTTATTCCTCCAGGTTTCTACTTTCTTGACAAATATGACACTGTTCACAAATAACAGTAACTGATCATTTAAAGACAGTTTCTGGATAAAATTCTTGTATTTAGCTATCCTGTGGTTCAAGAGGCCGCTCTTATTATTTAACAAGTCATTTTGAGCAACTATTACATTATCTAATAGAACCTTACTTGCATTATATCTTTTTTTCTCTAACGTGTACCTCTCATTAGACAGTTTTACAATTTCCAGATAATTATTGACTGCCTTTGCATTCTGGTCGATAAGTTTATCTGTATTACTTCTTAACACATTCATATCTCTTGAGGTTTTCTGCCACTCCAGTTCCAGTTCCTTAAGCTTTTCCTGATTCGAAAGAAGCTGACCTGCTATGTTACTGCCACCAAGATTGTAACTTCCTTTAAGGCCCAGTATGTAATCATTATTATTAAATTTTCCAGACAGGCTGTCTTTCTGACTGGCATACTCATATATCTTACAGGTCGCAAAAGCGTCCAGCCTCATCTTTGACTGTTCCTTAATATATTCGGACTCTAGTATAAGAGCGTTTTTTCTTACTTCATAGATATCTCGGATCCTGTTTGCATATTCTTCAGTCAACGGAATATTAATTTCGTATTTATCCGGTCTGATAAATAGTTTTGAAGAGTCAGTTGATAAGGTGTATATCATACCAGTATTTTCACATATAATTTCTGCGATCTGATTCCATTTAGTCAGCTGTAGATCTAATAAGATTTCTGCTTTTCTAAGGTTTTCCTTTGATCTTAAAAAATCTGTTTTATTAACCAGATCACTTTTGTATTTACGCTTAATAAGATTATACAGAGTCAATGTGTTATTGTAGTTTCCCAGGGCAACGTCTAATGACTCTGTTGCCATAACCCAGTCATAAAATACAGAGATCTGTTTACTGAAATATTCTTCCATCAACTCTGACTCCTGAATTTCAGCTATTTTCTTTAACAAGGCCAGAGATCGGATCGGATATTTAGTTAAACCGCCAGATATATCCTGGAAAAGTGGCTGCGATAAAGAAAGGTACAAATATGGTTTATAGTTATGGATATTTGTAATGTTCGGTATAGAAACTGTCATTTCACTTGCTTCATAACCATAACCAAACGCTGCTGTAGTGCCTGTAGAACGTAACTTTTTATTCAGGCTTATATCTGAAGCAAACTGGTTTGTATTATTTATTTCAAAAGAGCCCTGCGTTATTTTATCGAGCATGGTTTTTGATAATTGTCCGGACAAATTCAAATCATAAATAGTTTCAGCACTAATAATATCTCCCTCTATCTTTTTTAGATTTGCTGATATGTTCTTATACTCCTCATCA
>JAAEMD010000017.1 GCA_024225875.1 bacterium | reverse complement strand
TTTGAATGTCATCGATGTTTTGAATCATGATCGCCATGAACTGGGTTAAGGCAGCTGGATCATGTGCAATTATCTGCATTATTTGAAGTGCTTCATTTTCAGAAAGATCATTAATGTCTGGAATGTCTACCTCTAGTGACATCATTAGGTGCGCAATTATATTCTTGTCTTTATTTATAGCATCGGCGAAAGCCTGCTGGTCGAGTATCTCTTTATTTGCTCCATCTAAAACCAGCATAGATTTTTTTGACAGGAAGATAAGGTTTTCTTTTATATTATCTAATGTTCCATATTGTATAGATTTTTTTAATACTTTAACAGTATCCCTGGTGTTCATTTTATTTAAGATATCAGGGTTTGTCATAGCCTGTAGATAGTTTATCTCAGCACTGGCTTGTGCGTTATTGCCAGCTATAATATTGAGAAACCGGGTGCGATCTGTTATCTTTTCACGTAGAGTGGGGCTTTTTTTTATTAAAAGCTTAAGAGTATTTAGAACATTTTTATTCTGGTTATTGCAGAGACTGAGTATAATATTGTTTTGAAATGTATCATTGCCGGGCTTTTTTGTTAACAGGCCTTTCTCACCAAACAGAACAAGGTTTCCAGCAGGACTTTTCGTCATTTCTACTAAAAGGTCTCTAAGCAGCTCTGGATTTGCTGCATTTCCGAAAGCAGCGTTATTAAGGTTATTTTTAATTTTATCCAGTGCAACTGCAGCAATATTTTCATTACTATCAAGAGCAAGCAAACACAAGTGTTCAATTTCAGCTCTCTTCTGGTCATCGGTGTACGGTGGTATTGGATTTATTCCAGCAGGGAGTACTGCATTATTATTTATGTTAGGATTAATGCGTGCCATCTCTTTTTTCCTGTTATTAACAATCTCTACGAACTTAGCTGTCAAAGCATCCTGGTTATTCCCATTTGCCCTCATCAGTCCAGTAAACATAGAGTCTAATAACTGTTTATGGTTAGGATTTGCTGATAAGTGCTCTATCCCTTTGTCGAGAGCATGACTTAATAAGGGGTGATCTTTAAAAAGTCCTGGCAGTTGGTCAGCAGCATCAGCAGGTATAGTTGAAAGAATACTGGACACTTGTACAGCCAGGCTGTTGCTTTCCATGCCTTGTTCAGTTAAGTTATTATTATAAGATACCAGGTGAGCTATAAAGTCAGATTTTATGGAATCTTTTAGTTTTGAATATATATAGTAAGTTTTCGGTAATACATCAAGATTACGATCAAAGAAACTGTCCCGGTTGTATAATATATATAACATAGCTACTGTATCACTATCCTGGGCATTCAGTACCTCGATTTGCTCTTCTAGAGATAGTTCATGAAAGGCTGTAATAAAAAGAGACAGTTCTTCATTCAGCCTTCTTTCTTCGCCCTGGTTGTTATTTAAGCGTTGTAAAGTATTATATAACTCCGTAAAAGTATGAGTTTTGCCAAAGCTTTTTATAAAAAAACCAGCTTTTGAAAGGCTGTTAATTTCCATTTTTTTGCTATGGATAGCTGTTTGTTTAGCTGTTATTTCGGCAGGGCTGCTGGATTCATTGAGTTCTTTTTGAAGTCTTCTCAGTTCGTTGTTAAGATTTTCTAATTTAACTTCATTTATATCCTGGTTAATAGAAGCCCTTAGAGGATGAACGTCTTTAAGATAATTATTTTCATCATCCATCAGACCTGTTGCTTTCAGAAGTTTATTGTTGTCTAAAAGCACTAGCGCTCGCTTCATAGTATTTGCATTATGCTTGACAGGTTCTTTTAGATGTGATAGTACGGCATTTTCTCCATCATTGGTTGTATAGGATTCTATAATTCTAATAAAATCCTGATTTTGTCCAAGATCAATTCGTCCATGCAGGATATCTTCTGTAACTAAGGCGCTGGCTAAAGACTGTTTAGCATTTTTTATAGCGGCAGCTTTTTGGGGAGATGCGTTTATTTTGTTATTTGTTGATAGTTTGTCAAGCAGTTTTAAGATACGCATTGTTTGTTCTTGTCTGCTTCCGTTTGTTTTTAGAGCTTCCTGGAGTAGACTATTTTCTGCATTACCCAGAGATGATATTTCTTCCTGATGGTCAGACAAAAAGTCACGGAGGGCATGCAGATCAGAGTTATAGGATTTGGGAGGGATTTCCTTAGTTGCATTTTCAATAGACATGGCAATATCTTTGACGGATTTAAAATCTGCCGCCTGCTGATTGTCCAGGCTTGTTATACACACTTCAAGATCTCTAAGCATTTTTGCAGCAGGCAGTGCTCTTAACCATTCGATTTTCTTTGCTTCTGCCATTGGATGGTCTATATTCTTTGCTTCGGTTAGTATATATCTTTGCATATCTCTTAAAATATCTATTTGATTTTCTCGCCTGTGAACAGCTTTTTTTAATACTTTGGAGATGTTTTGTGCGTTCCTTATATTATTGCTTTCAAGCAGTGTCACTGCTCTTGGTAGATTAGGTAAGCTGGGATATCCGTTTGGATCTATTAATTGCAGGTTTGTTAACATAGTTATCATAGACTGTGCGGCTGCTTCACTTATACCCAGTTCGGCTGATAAATAGTGTTCTGTCACTGTAGGTGTTACCTGTTTTATCATACCCTTGAATGTTCGAAGACCGACTTCATTATCTTTTGTTAAAAACTCAAATATTTTTACTCGGTCATAATTGGTAAGATCTGATTTGAAAAAGTAGGAAGCTGTTTTCTGCCTGGACCCCTCATAAAGGGTAAAAGATTTCAGGGCATCTTTTCCCTGTTTGTTCCGGAAGAAATCTACAGTAAACTTTCTATCTTCAAGTAAAGTATCAAAAACCTGATCTTTTACAGGTGGCAGTATATCTGAAATTTTGGAAATATCAAGAACCTGCTCTGCCTCTGCTTCTTCCAGGCCTGGAAGAAATAGTGCGATTTTCTTAAAAATATTGTTTCTTATTTCAGGTAATGACCTTTTTAGATCTGCCCTTTTTCTTTTGGCATCGTCGGTATCCAGTCCATTGAAAACATTAAGGCCTTTTTCTATAAGTTCCGCTTCCAGAAGCTGAATTATACGGTCCTTTGCTTGATTACTGAGTCCGAGTGAGTCGGGAATAAGGCCATCAATCTGTTTCAGTTTATCTTGGTTCAAATAAGGAGAGTAATCTTTTGTAAAGTATCGTAAATGCTCAGGAAAATCATTTCGGTGGGCCATGCCTTTTTTTTGTTCTGCTTCAATCAATAAATAATTGTATAGTCCGGGGTTATGCGTTTTGGTATGTGCTACTATTGCTGGATTGTTCATCGCCTGAGAAAAAGCCTCTGATTTCTCCTGGCTGTATGTAGCTAACTGATTGTCTGAAAATTCCGAGATTTTACCTGCCATATCACCAGACTGATCTATATCATTAATAACCTTATGTCCCAGTAAGAGGCTGGCGCCCTTTTTATAAGCTTTGATATATATATCTATATCTATATCTATTGATGATCTGGGATCCTGGTTGATCGCATCCAGAGTTTCTATAAAGTTTTCCGGACCAGGCTGCTGCTTTAGTTTTGTTAATAAGCGATCAGTATTTTCTGCCAGCCTCAAACGATCTTCTGCTTCGTTCAGTTTTGCAAGAGCATCGTTAGGGTCACCTGCTGGATTGTCCACTTCTTCTTGTGCATCATTGACCTTCTTCTTGAATTCAGCGATGTCTTTTTGCGAGACCATCAGTGTAAGAGCAGACTGACTCTGGTTTATAGTGTCCTGTTGTTGAGAAGCCAGATCCGGATAGTAACTAAGTAATTCCATATAATGACCGAGTTGATTATTTATGTTTTGTATAGCTTCATTTCGTTCATCTTCTATCAGATCCTGAATGTTTTCTGAAGACTCTTTGATTTTATTGATATTGGCTTGATCTGACAGTATCTCTTTTTCCTGGTCTGGAAATATCTCTTGTGGGTCAGCGTTTCTTTTGGCCTCATATAAAAGACTGATAAAGTCTAAATCATAATCTGATTTCAGCTTTTCTGCGTCATTGCTGGATATAATTCCCTGTCTGTTTTGAGCTACGTTATTTCTAAACTCCATTAATCGGATTATTAATTTAAGTTTATCTTCGTATAATGCTTGAGAATTTAAAAGTGTTTGAATTACACTGGTATCCAGTTCATGCTTTAATATTGAAGCTATTTGTGTATCAGTTGCTCCTGCAATAGCCTCTGTCATCTGCTGTTGAGGCCGTATGATTGTGCTGGCAGATAAAATTACATTATCTAAATTTGTACTTATTGATTCAATATTTACTAATTCCGCAACATCAAGGTTGCCAGGGACTCTACGGTTTTTTGATGATAATATGTTTCTTTTATATATAAGACTTTTCAGGTTACCGATTGTTTCTTCAATCAATGGTTTATTGTCTTCAGGATTTTTAAGCTGTTCATTGAGTTTAATTAATTCTTGCTTGATCCCTGCCAATACAGTATTTTGATTTGCGGCATCCGGAAAAGCATTAAGCCTGTCTATTTCTTTATTGAGAGCGGAACCTGGATTACCTATAAGGTTATCAATGCTGTCCAGTGCCATCTTTCCAGGTATTGAGTCAGCAGGCAGTGTTGCTTTTGTTAAGTTAACAACAGTATCTTGTATCGCGTCTTTATTGAACAATGCATCAAATGATTGTTCAGATTGAAGTTTTCCCTGAAGCTCATAGTCCTGCATAGATATATTGGCCAGCTGTGATAGTAGATGTAGATCGCAAAGCCCCTTCAGGGCATCCATTCTTTCCACCTGATCCATTAAAATTTTGATCTTTTGTTCAGTAACTCGAATGTTATTTCTTTTAAGATTAATAGTGTGATTATTTTGTGGTTGTGCACTTTCAAGTGTAGCCAGCTCATTTTTTAAAGATACTACAGTATTGTTGTAGAGATTTATACTTTCTTTGAGTGCAGAGGTTGCCTTTGAAATTTCACTGCTTTTTTCACCCAGTGTTTTTATAGCTGAAGAGTCTCCTTCTCCTGCTCTGGTTAACAGAGCTTCATTGTTTATAATAAATAATGCCAGAGTGTTAGTCTCATTTACATCAAGCCCTAAATTATTAAGTGCTATGTTAGCATCTCTGGTTAACTGTGCTATCTTTTTACCGAACTCTGATTTTGTCAGGCTTGCTGTAAAAACTTCTATGTTTTTTAGGGTATCTAAATCAAGGTCACTTAGTGATGGAATAAGTGCCCTGGTTTCCTTGAAAAGAGTTATGGCATCAGCAGGAGAGAATCTGGGCCCGCCCTGTGATATTTGATGAAGATAGGAAGCGGCCATTGCAGGGTGCGACATAACCAGTGATTTAAAAAGTTTTTTTGCTCTGGCAGTTTTACCAGCAAACAAGCTGCTTTGTATTTCAATCTTTATCTGATCCGGAGACAGGTGTTGTACATCTCTATCTGCAGAAAGATGTAATATTGCCAGCCCTTTATCTATAGGATGATCATGACTGTAGTTTCTACGAGTTCTAACATCGTCTTCTCTTATTTCTGTTAATATATCAGAGAGCTTATCATTATTTATATTAATAGCTTTTGCAGCTTTTTCCAGCTCTGCTATAAAATCTTCGTAGCGTTCTTGATTATTGTTCAGGTTCTGGGATATTGACAGCAAAGCTTTTTGCGCTTTTTCTGATTTTAGAGCCAGTCCCTGGGCAATCAATCTGGCTACATCAGGCAAAATTTTCCTGCCGCTGTCTGATGCCAGGATTGTTTGAATATCATTAAGGTTGTCTTCAATAACACGGTCTGTCTTTATTATTAGTTGAGCATTATTTATTATTTCCGCAGACTCCTGCTTTACCAGCTCTTCTGAGGGGGCCGCTCCTCTTATAATGCTGTTAAAAGTTTTCATAAGTGAGCTGTATTCTTTATTTTCTTCAGTAAGAGATTTGCTGGCAAGTTGTTTCTGGATTGTTTGTTGTAATCTATCAAGAATAACTTCTTTTTCGTTTTTTTTAGCAAGAATGCGGCCCATAGTTATACCTATTTGCTCATTAATAGCCCCGTCTGTAGTTCCTACTAGCTTTATTAAATGTAATGTTTCTTCCCTTTCATTATCATTATTGCTTGTTAAGCCTGTAATGAATATTTTTGCCAGCTCAAGCTTCCTTCTTCTTAATTCATAAGAAAGAGCTTCCTTATTTTTCGATTCAGTAATTTTCAACTGGTATTTTTTTATAGTATCAGTGAAAGAACTGTCTTTATTTTCCTCAAATCCTCCTGATATCACTTGTGATTTTAATACTGCCGGGGGAACTACTGCAGATTCGATCTTTTCTTTTATCTTTAACTCCTCATATTTTGATTCTGTAGCAATAAACTCATCAATCTTGTTAAGTATATAGTCTCTTCCTGCGTCGTTTTCTACATTAAGTAATGCTGAAATAGCTGTCTGTTCCATATCATTAAATTCTTCGTTCACTTGTTTTGCTGTTCCACTTTTAAATATTTGTTTTAAAAGTGTCCTTTTTGCTCTGTTTTCTTTATCGGAATCTCCTGCAGTAAGGATCTTATTTATAATTTTTCTTTGCTGCTCTTTGTTCATAGTGTTCAATACCCTTGCAAACTCTTCAGCTTCTGCACCATCTTCATCTATTGTTGATAGAATATTTGTATAAATACCAGTTTTTATCAGATCTTCTATAGTTAAGCCTGTAGATTCATTTGTTAAGCCGTGCAATTTTTTATCGGACAATTCACTGCTTTCCATGGCGTAACTTATAGTACTGACGAATGGGAGTATTTTGATAGCCTTCAAAAAAGGTTTCGTAGTGTATTTTGCAAGCGTTCCAGTTTTGCTCTTTTTTTCTAACTTGCCGCCAATAGTTCCTTTTAAGTAATCCATATCTTTTGAAAGGTCTGTTACAAATGATGCCAGTTGAGTATCAAGTTTTTCCTGGATGGCCATTTTTTGAGTGTTTTCTATGATTTTGTTAAATATTTCGGTATTGTCATAACGCAATCGTTTCATAATATCAGCTGCAAAACTGGAGCCAGCCCGGCCCTGCTTAATAAGTTCAAGCAGATCTTGAGCAGCTGTATCGGCCCCTTTTTCTATTGCAGTATTTAAAAGCGCCTGTTTGGCACGGGCTCCTGATTGAATAAGATTACTGGCCTGATGCCGTCGGTCAGTATGTTTGATGGATGAGTATATATACTGGTTATGAGCAGAAATACCTGATTCTATATACTTTTCCATAGAGTTCTTCCTTGTTTTGACAGACCTGACCTGACCATCTACTATGTTTCTTACGTTACTAATCTTATCTGTAAAGGACTTTATTTCTTCATCGGCCAGAGCTGCTCTATTTATATGATGTTCTTTTGCTCTAATAGCATTATCAGCCAGTTTTTTGTTTTTGCTATCCAGGCCCCATAAATTTCGATCCATTATGGATTCATAGCTTTCAGTGTCGATTGAACGGGCAGCTTTCAGACGGCTGGAGATAATAAGATCTGCCTTCAGCATGTCATCTTCTATTTGTTTTTTAAGACTGGCCTTTAATTTCTCCGCTTCAGGAGAGTTGTGGTCTTCAAGCTCTGCCAGCTTTTCTTTAAGTTTTTTCTGTCTGGCACCACCCAGGCCTTTGCTTCTGGCAACTAACTCTTTTCTTTCCTGCTCTCGTTTTAAACGCTGGCTTTCTTTGGAAAGCTGATCAAGAATAAATGCATTAGTATTGATGCTTAATTCTTTGTCTGTTTTATCCTTAAAAGATCTTTTTACAGTCGCTATTGCTGCTGTCTTGTTATTTTGTGTATATAGATTGTTTTGTATAGACGCCAGTTTATTTAAATACTGCTTCTTTTCTTCGGGAGTTTTATTCTTTATTTTTGTCTGGATATAGTCATTGAATTTATTAAAAGCAGCGGTCTTGTCTTCATTTGCTATGATCAAGTTATCATTTAAAGCTTGAGTTAAAGCGTTATTGTATTCAGGAGATCCCTTCTCATATTTTGAAATCTCTTTTATTGAAATAATAAATACAGTCATGGGATCTACTCTATTGGGATCTACTCTATTATTATCTGGGGAAAAGCCTGAATCATTAATGATAGACATTTGTTTCAAAAGGTTAATAAGGTTAGAAGACTGATTGATGTTCCCGGTTAATTCGAAAAGATCTTCAGCCGAAAGGCCAAGCCCTCCTTTATTACGTTCTTCAGCAATTAATTCTTGTAGTACAACTTTATCTTTTTCAGTCAATTTTCCTAAATCCCTTAAAAATGACTTTTCTGCAGCTGTAAGCAAATTGTTTTCGAGGAGCGCTTCTTTATTGTTGAAATCGTCTGCTGTAAGGTTATGCGTGTTGTTCTTAAATTTTGTTAGAGAAGCCTTAGTATCAGCAGGGATAATCTTTGCTATTATCTGGTCTAAGTTTGCCTTATCCGCTGGTTTTAATGCGAAGATATCAGGCAGGCTTTCAGGAACATTATCCAGGCTACGACCGCTTAAAGCGTTTATTTGATCAAATGAGGCTATGAGATTGTTAAGACTTCCAATGTAGTTGCTTATTATCAAATTATCTTTTTTTGCCTCTGAAACGATCAGGGCGTCTTCAAACTTATTCCCATATTTTTCTTTGAGATTTTTTCTAAGTTCTGAAGCAGAAGAAATGCCGAGCAGGGACTGCCGGAGTATTATTATAAGAGAGTCTATGTTCTCCGCATTTACCCCGGCATCTACCAGTGCATCTTTCAGAGCTTCATTATCTAAACTATGTAAATTATTATTATCATCTAAAACCCCTGCTTTGACTAATGGCATATTATTGTCTGGTTGATTGTCTGGTAATAGTTTTTGGGCATCTTCTTGTGAAAAACCATTTAATATTAAGTCTTGTTTTGTGAAACTATGTCCCTTTACAACATTAAAATCAAGGTGCCCACTTCTATTTAAAAGTTCTGTCCTGAGATTCTGGAACTTGTTGTTTTTTATTTGCTTATGATCATCAATTATATCTTTGTTCTTTAGAACCTGGATCAACGAAGCCGCTTCTTCTCCTGTCATTCCAAGTTTTGTTAGAAAACTCTTGTCAATTACGGTATTTTCTGTCAGATCTGATGGCAGAGCCAGGTAATTTATTAGAAGATTTTTGACCTGCTTTTTCTTGCCGATCTTAATTTTCCCATCTTGCTCTATCAGATGTTTTGCTTTTAGCTCTTTGTATGCCAGCTGTGCCTGTTTTTCTGACAGGCCAAGACTTGCAATCTTAGATAGTATAAGCCTTTCTTTTTCTTCAACCTGATCATCATCTATATTATTAACATCAATCATCAGGCTGTTTCTATTAATAGAATTTATGCTCTTTGACTTTTTTTGTGTTGTAGCCATAATGCTGTGGCCTGAACCTATCAGTGCCTGCTGGATAGTTAAAGGATCTGTTGGATTGAAATATCCCTTATTAAGGTCTTTTTTACTGACAAGAAGTGTGTACTGCACACTGTTGTTGCCCTGGCCTGCACTAATTGGTACAGGTACCTTGTCGCCTTTATTTAAAACTGCAGAACGCTCCTCTTTTGATAGAGCTTTGCCTCTAATGTTATTCCCTGTGCCGCTAACGTCTATAGTAATTGCATTTTCTGCTATCGGCTGTTTATCTATATCCTGTGCAAGTTCTTTTTGTCGCAATTTTTCTATCAGATCTTGAGAAGGGCCTGTGCCCTGGTTGTATCCTGCTACTTTTTCGTTTAGTTGATTTTGTATTTCTTTAGCTATAGAATAAACCTCTTTTAATGATTCTTCCTGTCCGGCAATTGAACCGTCTATGTTTTTCAGCATTTTTATGGCTTCATCATTTCCGCCCAGTAGTCTGATTTTTTCGTCTTCAGATAATTTATAGAACTCATCGGTCAGAAACCCTCTTTTATCTTTATATTTTTTCAGGTTTGAGCTTATAGCAGAAATAGTATCGTCATCAATATTGCGACCTTGTGTAGCTGCTCTGTAGTGCCGGGCTAATGCTTCTGGTGAAACGAGCCCTCTGTCCGCGGCTTTTACTGCTGCATCGCTGAGCTGCTTTTTACTTTCTTCCAGGAAGTTATTTAAATACTGCATAGCTGACGCGCCTGCTGCTGAGGCGGGGGCCAGGGCTTTCTGATTTGCAGTAATACTTTTTTCTATGCTCTCCTGTATCTCCTTCATTACAAGAGGATTCAGCAGGTCTCCTTTTCTTTTGCGCTTATCTCCCCCGCTCAGGACATACTGCCTGGCCTCATCGTGTGTTTTTTCAGCAAGGTCTCTTACAGGACTGGCTGCAAACTCTGAAGACATGTTCATGGGTGAAAACGCCATATTGTCTGTCCGTTTTTTTCCAGCATTAATATATGTCTGGCCAAGAAAAAAAGATGCGCCCCATAATAAAGCTTTTGTTGCAAAGTTTCTTTTTTGGGCTGCATTTTCAAGGCCTTTCTTTTCCAGTATTGCCTTTTCTGCAATTTCAGACTTGGTTTTTTCCGATATATCTGCTGTCCTCCTGGTGTTATAAGCCTGCTGAAGTACACCAAAGGTAACGTTTTTCAGTTTTTTTGCCAGTTTTTTGTATAAATCTGTGTCAGTACTTACTATTCCTTTCATAGTATCATAATTTTTTCCGGATATTGACATCATAAGCTGCTGATCTTCAAGTTCATTTAGACTGGATGTCTGGTTAGTATTTTCATCTCCCTCAAGAGAAAGTTCCCCACTTTCAGGAGAGAGTTCTCCACTTTCCTGATCAGCAAATTCTTCAACATCAGCCCATTTATCTAATCGAAAAGCAGATTCTCCGACAATGCTGCTTACTATAGCCTCAACAATAGTTTCGTTAATTAATGTGCTTGGCAGCAAGTACTTATATCGCCTCTTTGATTGTTCCAGTTTTTTTTCTTCAGTGGTTTTAGTTTTATCAGTAGCTCCGGGAGCATTCTTTTCTTTTCTGAACTTATCAATTTCTGCTTGATATTCTTTTTTCTTTTTTTCACTTTTGGCTTTATTTCTTTTTGCCTCATATTTTGAGGTGCCGTCTTTACCTTTTGCCAGTTTTAGCTTTTTATCTATTCTCTCTATCTTTTTTTCAATAAGTTTTGAGCTGAGTAGCCCCAGAGCACTGGATGTAGCATCTGTAATGTTTTTCATATACATGTTTTTTTGAGAAGTTAACTGTTGAATCCCCTGGAATACAGCATTAAGTGCCATGCTTTCAGTTCTTTTAAAAGTAGAGAGCAGCCCGGATATTTTTTTATAAGCTCTGCTTGTCTCCACCCCTCCAATTTCTGACAACTCATCCAGAAGATTGTCTGCATATGTTTCAGTTACTTGTCTCAGAAGTTCGATTTTACGGAATTTTTTTTCAAGTCTTTTTTGGATTTTTGCTTTTATAGCTGGATTTGCAACGAATTGTCCATTTGCTGCAAAAGTAACCGAATCGCTCATCCCATAATCGCTGGCGGACTGTTCTTCTTTTGCTTGTTCTCTTTTTTTTCTTTTTTGCTCTTTTTCTTCAGGGGTATCATCGATATCATCATCCTCCTCAGTACTATATTCTAGAATGTCAGATTTAAATACAGGTGTTTGTTTTTTTATAGATAATAAACCAACTAGACCTATAGTTGCATTTGCTACAATATTGATTGCATTTTTAATAGCTGACTGTGCAATTACATTTTTTTGGGCATTTTTTAACCATGAAGTACCCCCGCCCTTTATCCCGACTCTTTTTACCAGGGACCCTCCATATATTAAAGTTATAAATGCTCCAAGAATAGACATATCTTTTATTGCAGCAATCTCTGCTTGCTGGGCAATGTTTTCGGACTCTACCCGCTGAGCCTGTTCGGATACTATTTCTGAAAGAGCTTGTAATTGAGCTTCATTATATTTATCGACCTGCTCCATAGTTTTATCTATTATATGTGTGCTGACTACTGATCCGAACATTTCCTGAAAGACCTTTTGCTTAGTTACAAAAAGTGCTTTTTGTATTATCAACAGCATTACGCGTACAACAAATATCCTGTTAAGTTCTTCTTGAGCATTAACAACATTCTGGTAATTGACCATTTTATAACCCAGAGCATCCATATCCTGGATTGTCTGCTCGTCGCTATCCATAGATACGAGTTCGTTGTTTTCATTAAACTCTTCACTTTTATATAATCGCCAGATAACTTCTTTTTCTTCATCGTCCATCTCCAGGAAGGGAGCAAGTTTTCTGGCTTTAGAGTTAATATTTTCTTTTTTACTCGTAGCAAGACTTACGATGTTCCGATTAATAAGTTGATCTATTACTTTGGGAATATCGCTTTCACTTTTTATGCTTAATTCGGAATGCGGTATTGTCGGAGCTATAATGCTACTGTGATATGAGATATCATTATTATTTTCATCGAATGTTCTATCTGAATCCTCACTAATACTTAGCAAGGTGTTGTTTTCACCTTTTTCATCTCGTCTTTGTTTATAAAATTTCCTTGCAAGCAATCCGGCAAAAGCTCCCCATGTTTGATTTTCGGAAATAGCAGCAGATTCTTTACCTGTCTGGCTTGAAACATAAATTCCTTTACCATAGTGCCCGCCGGGATTTATTGACATTGGGGTATAAAAATTTGCAGGACCAAGTATAGCTTGTTGTGTGTGTATGGAAAAAGGAGTGGCGCTTCTTGCGAGACCTTCCTCTACAGCGGCAAGAATAGTTTCTTTACCAGCCATATAAACTGCTCTATCTTTATCACTACTTTTATTGAAGTTTTTCATGAAGGTATTTATCTCTTCTTTGAGAGCATAGATTACCTGATTCTCGAAATCAAGCGCAGCATTGATCTGGTTTTCAAATTTATTAGCAGCTCCAGATTTAGGGCTGTTAAACATTTCTGCTAATATTGCTTCAATTTTTTCATAAATAGCTTTTATTATAATTAAATAGGCACGTATTTTATTGTGAGCATTAGTTGTAGCTTTTGTTCGCTGACCTAATTTTATATAATCAATTGCTACCTTTCCGTCGTAACGATCTAAAATAAACTCTGGAGGCGCTGCTTTTGTAGTGTGAGATAATATTGAGTTGTTAAAAGTGCTGGAGTGACGCTTGCCCATAAAATTGAGCCTGGCATCTAAGGCGATTGATTCCATTAAATTGCCGAAATACTTACCTGATGATTTACTGTCAGCAGTTCTTTTGAATAAATTTTTTATCGGCGAAGTTTCGGTTTTTAAATATAATTTGAGATTATTGGACATATATCTGGTCTTTTCCTCTGAATAACGTTTGGAATTATGGTGTAAGATCTGGGGATATATCCACTCATTCATAGAGTTTTCCATAGTTAGTCGTGCTGATGCCATAACAGAAGATGTTCTAACAGATACTCCCGATGTATAAAGATAAGAATAGTACTGTTCAAATAACTGCCTTTGATTTTCTACACTGGGCTCATATAATGGGTTTGTTGAATATACAGGGCCGGTAGGAGTTGTAGCGATTATCCCGGAAGGAAGGATATTTACCGGCATAACCGCTGCTCTTGAAGAAGTGACAGATGAAGGCGCAACTATTGATGGTGCTGATATGGCTGCGATAACGTTTACTGCTGTTTCAGACGACTTTAAGCCGACATCTATGTAAGCTTTGGCACTTGCGAAGCGAGCTGCAATCAGATTGTTTCCCTCAACTGCAAGCTGACTTATATTATCTATCAGCCGGCTAAAGAAATTTTGTTGTTTTGAAAGCTCGATCTCAAGAGCCTGATTAGTTGCTGATTTTAATATGTTTGGCGAATTTGGTGCACTTGCGTCATCTTCTCCTCCTATTTGGCTAAATATATATCGTATTTTATCCCAGATTATTTGTTTAGTAGTAAGGGCAGTACGAACCATATTTTGAAATTCCAGCATATATTCTTTAAACATAAGAGATTTTTCCATGTTAAAGTCAATGAAAGCGCCATCTCCACCTCTTTCATGCCCGCCCTGGGCCTGATTAAATAGTGTTTTGTCTTCAAACATGAACCCCGACCTGTCTGTTCTTTTCATAGAAGGTCCATGCAGTGGCGCGTCGGTGCTGTCCTGAGAAAGAAACTTAGTGGCGTTACCGGCTGAAAAGCTGTCATGTGAATCATTTGTAATATCAATAGCCTGACTGGTTACTGAGCTTATAAAATCCTTAGCATTTTTTTTATTGGGTACACTATTAGTGGCAATATTCGGGTTGAGCATAGCTATAGTATTTTTGTCCCAGTATGAAACGTCATATTTATTAGTCGTTTCCGGATCTTTGCTCCATAACTGAATGCGATCTATCATTTCTTGTGCTAAAGCTTCTCTTGCTGCAGCATTTTCAGCAAGTATTTCACATTTCATTTGAGCAATTTCTTTTTTGTGATCTTCTCTTATGGCAGTGAATGCTCCTGAAAAAGAATCTAAAAGTTCGATAGTAGTTCCCCCAAGCAGGTTACCGGCAAATTTAGCAAATAGAAGAGCATAATCACCAGCGTTTGTGGCTGGAGGATCTTCCTGTGATTTAGTAATATCGCGTCCCCAGTTTTCTGCCTGGAAATAGGCTTTTTGGAATTGAGATTCATTTAAAGTGTCAATATAGTTGATCATTTGATCAGAAGACTGTTGAATGGCACTGGCTACTCGTTCTTGAAATCCATTAATTGCACTTGAAAACTTTGACCTTTGTTTTTTTATTTTCTTTTTTGCTTTTTTTTCGGATTCCCTGGAGTCTGGAGAGTCATAAGAATATATTTCACTTGCTACACTTTCTACTCTCTCAAGACGGGCGTTAGTTATATGAAACAAAAAAGTTATTGTATTTATAATGTCACGGGTCTCATTTATATAGGAGTGAAATTTTTCCTTATTTATTTTTGCTACATATACATGATGATATTTACTAGAACCGTCTAAGGGAGCCATATCAGACTTGATTTCTCTTTTTTCAAATGAGAAAAAAGAGAAATCTTCTTTTTTTTCGCCAACGCATACTTTTCTATATATTTTCTGATTGCTTGATGTCAGCTCGGGTCTGGATTTTATACTGGCAGGAACAATCTCTTCAATTTTCTTTCCATTATAGTCGCGGATTTTGACTTTATACAGACCTGCAATATCCGAATCTGCAATATCAGCCATATCTTCCTCATAAATCCTTCTATAGGCCTCGTCCTTATATAGTTTAGGCGTATTAAACACTTGATCTAACTTGCCTTCTCTTGCTGTATTATTGCTGTCTTTATTTTTTCCACCCAGAAGATCTGCAAAGAGGTCGTTTATTCGATTAGCATTTGATGTAAAACTATACTGGTCACCAATTTGTATAGCTGTTGTATAGCCTTTATTTATTTCTCTATATTTTTTAAAAAAATCATTATTAAACTCAGCTATAGTATCAAAGCCAATATCTTTTACGTATTTTTTGAAATCAGCAACTCCATTTTTCGCAGTAAAATCAAGAGCTTTTGTTTTGTTTTTGCCTGATAATTCGAATTTTACGAAAATATGCCCGGCGTTTTTAACGTATGAGTTTGTTACAGATCCAGTTGTAAGTTTAACCATACTTGAAACTTTTTCATTTGAAGAGCCCTTTCTTTTAAGAGCATGCATAAGTAGAGATGCTGTGAGGATAGAAAGGTCTTCACAGTCCCCGCCCTTTTTTAATACAGTCTCCTTTATACTTTGCCAGTGATCTTTTATTTTGCCGTTAACATCACTGGTATCATCTTGATATTTAAAGTTCTTTTGTATGTAATCCATTAATTTGTTTGCCAGGTCTTCTTCAGATACACTATTTAACGACTCGCCTTTTTTTTGATAATACTTGTCTATGTTGTTGTATATATATTCGATCTCGGTGCTGTCAGCGTTTATCAGGTGAGTTTTATTTCTAATGTTCATTTCTTCTGGAGTTATATTGTATTGTTGAAGGAAGTATTTTCGTATTTTTTTTGCATAATTAGTATTACTTTTACTATCTAAAACAGAAAAATCGGATTTTTTTGAAGCCATAGTATAAGTGTCTTTTATTAGCTGATAATGTTCTTTTGATAATCCTAGTTTAGAAGCTACAGCCGGGTTGCTGATATTTTTAAGGAATAAAAGTATTGTTTTGTTTTCGGAAGGACTTATTCCAGAAAATCCTTTTTCAACAAATCTGGTATAAATCCCTTTCTCTTTTTTAGAAGCGGTAAGAGCTTTATTTTGCTCAATGTACTCGAGTAGTTTAAACTGCACATATGGATTTTGTACTAAAGGACTGGCATCTGCATTAATTTCATTTACAAACTCCAGCGTTTCCTGAAAAGCTTTATTGATATCGACAGGTTTTTTTCTAGACGAATCTACAGAAGCTACTCCAGTTGGAGTAGCGATATTTAAATTATTATTAATACCGGACTCAGATGCTAACAAAGAACAGGCTCCTTTTGCGTAAAGTTTAAAACGTTAAGGTACTATAGCTATTCCAAAGTAAAATGTCCGACACTTAAAGTTTTCAAATGACTTCGTTTATGTAAGTTTGTGAAACTGCAATTCCCATTTAAATGGACAGTTCAATTTGTACCAGCTATATAGTTTTAAACTATATACATAACATCACTATAATTGTAAGTATACATTATATAAATCGGTCAAAAGCTCAAAAGACTTGTATCGAAAAATACTGTTGCAATTCCGGTGTGTTTAATTTATCAGAAGGTTATAGCTGTTCCACAGTAAAATGTCCGACACTGAAGTTTTCAAATGACTTCGTTAATGTACGCCTGTACACTGCACTCAGGCATTTAAACGGACAGTTCAATTTGTACCAGATATAAGCAGTATTTTACTAATCTTTAAGTGTATTTATTCTTTCGTCACCAAAAGTTTCACGAAAAAAAGATTCGAAAGGTATTTCCGGAAACATTCCAATATAAGGAGCAATTTTTACAAATCCTAATGTGAGAAGAAGTTGTTTTAATTTTATTTTGTAGATCTTATCGGCATCTTTCAGCTGGGAAAGGATAAGTGGGAAAAAGAAGTAGTGACTTTTGGACAGGCACAGGATAATAAAGTTACATAATTCATCATATTCTGATTCTTTTAGTTTGATAAGTAAAAATTTATACATTTCGTAATGATCAGTTGATGCTAAAAGAGGGATAAGTATTTTCTGGCTTTGTGCTGGAAGTGTATTAAAAAATTCTGTTATTTTAAGAAGTATGGGTTTTTCTAAGATCGTAAGCGCCAGAGCTGCATTAGCTACAATGTTTACACTGGTATCTGGTAAACAGGAAAATAGAAAGTCAGTATCTATGTTTGTAAGATTTTTACCAAGCTCTATATCTTCATTTATTTCTTTAATTTTTAGTAATTTTTCATTGTCGTTCATTTGATATTAAGTGTAATACAGTGAATAAGAATAGACCACCGGTTTCTTAGCAGGGAAGCTATAGCTGTTCCAAAATAAAATGTCCGTACACTAAAGTTTTCAAATGACTTCGTTAATGTACGCCAGTACACTGCACTCAGCCATTTAAACGGACACTTCAATTTGTACCAGCTATATGTAATGTAGATCAACTGGCTTTACTGTCAGTCCACTAGTACACTGTGACATAAAATAACAAGCAAAAATATAGTATACTTCTATTTAAGAAGGAGGTAAAGCTATGAGAG
>JAAEMD010000016.1 GCA_024225875.1 bacterium | reverse complement strand
TCAACAGAGGATTCGTAATGTGTTTCCGCATAACGGCTTTAAATCGAAAGGCTCAAAGAAAGCGTAATCTCTGATAATTACGTGTTGTCTAATACAGCACCATACTAAGTTAGTCCTAAACAACTCTCCATTATCTGCATACTGTTTTCAATTTTTACGAATAGAGAACAGTATGAGATATCTAGTATTTTTATTGTGTTTTTTGCCATCATTTGCGATTTCAGACGATTCTCTGATTAATCCAGTCGCAAAAAAGATTAAAACCAGCGTTCTGAAAGGTCTCAACAAAAGTCAGATTGAGCTAGCAGGGTATTGTGATCTTATGATTGAGATGAAGCATGCCAAAGGCTATGCACTAATCAAAAAGGTTAGAACATCTGGTGATAGCAAAATTTGTAAAGAGGCTAAAAAACACTTGCCTAAGCGTAAAAAGTTTAAGTATAGCTTTCCTGAGAAGTATATTCGGCTCCATATATCAGAGTAGCTAAAACCTGGTGCACTATAACTAAATATCTATAATTTTAATGAAACAATTT
>JAAEMD010000015.1 GCA_024225875.1 bacterium | reverse complement strand
CTCTATACCCTTATCATTCAACAGTTTTATCGATAAGCTCATTTGAGTTGATAATAGACTTAGGGCATGAGTGTATTTGTTATATCTGAATAAATTTTCCATGCTTTAGCTCAAAAATATTTTTCTATATTGTAACAAGTAGTTGTGTTGTTCTGTATAACATTACTGATATTCTTTTTGTTGACAAGAGAGTTTGCATTAAGTATATTTTTCTAACTGGATAACACCACAAAATTAAGAATATCAGAGTTGGTCATGATTAAACTGTCTCCAGAACTGTTAAATAAATATCAGTCTCTCCTGGATGATGCCGGGGTAGATCAGCAGATGCATGGGTTCTATAAAAAGTGGCTGAGATATTACCTTGATTTTTGTAAAAAATATCATCATCCTTATGCTGATCATCAAAGCCTTCATCTGTTTCTTGCGAAGTTGAAACAAAAAAAACAGAGTGCTGATAAACAAGGACAAGCTTTAAAAGCTATCCGGTTGTATTATTCAGGAATTAATTATATCCAGTATGGAAAAATTGCACACCCTCAGGTAAAAGAGTCAATTACGGCTTACAAGCAGACCATGGCTGAAAAACCGTGGAGTAGAGCGCTGGGCCGGTTGACTGATGAGAT
>JAAEMD010000014.1 GCA_024225875.1 bacterium | reverse complement strand
TTCTTTCTTTCGCTGAAAGTATTGTTCCGGTCACTCATGAAAAGAATAAAAAAAAATTTCGGTAAAGCGTGAAATTTTCCCACCCTCCGGGTTTTTTTCTTGTCATTCTTTCCCTTCACAATTTTAAAAAAGCGAATCAAGAAAAAAAATTTTTTTTTTAAGATAGGAAAGGCTTTTCCCCTTGGGGATTGATTTTTAAAAAATCAAAGTAACAGGAAAAAAATATTAAAAGTATTTCTCGCATATAGACATATCTTTAACTAATATATAATATCATTCCCAAAATAACCAATCTGATTCCATCGGTCTTGATCAATATTTGTGATAACCCTGGGGTCCCACTTATCAAAAGGATAAAATAATAATGTTGATAAACATACAACCTGATTCTAATTTAAGTTCTTTCCATTGTCCCCACTGCAATCGGTTTCTTTTCAGGGGAAAGATTCGGAATTTGAAAATGGCATGTCCTCATTGTCATAAACTGATGACACTCGATGGAACTCAGCAAGGCCAGGGTGTCCAAATTTCACTTAAAAAATAGGAGGTATTGTTCATGAAGAAGGCCCTTATTATATTTGTTATATTATTCCTGGCTTTGCCCTGCTTTGCTGGTCACTTTAGAGGTAATCATCATGCGTCTAAATGCTGAAACTTTTCAAATACGTATTTCAAAACTTAGGCAACTTATTGCTGAATGTCCTACGCCAGGAAATGTTCAAGAAGAAATAAAAGAAATCCTGGAAGTAACCCCAAATATGCTAAACGCGGCTGAAGACGCTCTTCAATTAAACGATCTTCTAGTGTTTAATGC
>JAAEMD010000013.1 GCA_024225875.1 bacterium | reverse complement strand
GATAAGTCTGAAGGCTTCCATTTCTCTTTCAATATTAGAGAAATCCCAGAAATTACTTATGTATACGAAATATGGCGCACAGCCGATGAAGACAGTCTTTTCAATGAGTGGGAAGAGTGTGAAGAAGGCCAGCTAAATTAAACAGCCAAATTAAAAACTTAAACAAGCTAACCTTCGGGTTCGCTTTCTTAATATTTCCCCTTCCTCGTTCCTTTAGACCATATCGTAAATCAAACAAACGCATTCAGAGTTCACTCTGATAATACTAGTGAGGGAATTGTACGCAAATATACTTTTCCATTGTGATAATGCAAAAGCGTATTGCTAACGATAATGTAAGGCGAGGCTTAAGGGCAATGAAGGATTAGCGCGCTACTCCTTTTTTAAATTTAAGTATTAGAGAAAGTTCGCAAAACATACATCGTCAATAAATCATAAAAATAGCATTCGTCTCATACTTTTTGATTTTATTTAATATTCAGATATTATTCAGTTTCATCAAAAGGAAATTGAATGAAACACATATTACTCATCATCACAGGGGCTAGTCCTCAAGTACTTACAGAAACCTTGTTTGCTATCCATAAGCAAGGCAAAAGTCTGCCAAACGAAATCTATGTCATCACAACGCAAAGTGCCAAACCTTTGCTGGTAGATGGGCTATTCAACCAAGGTCATTTTCAACAGTTATTAACAGACTACAAATTGCCAGAAATCGAGTTTTCTGAGAAAAATATTTGGCTTATTGAAGATCAAAATGGTCAACCTGTTTTTGATGCCAGTACTGAGGTTGATCAGGTCTATATGGCAGATTTTATAACCCGTAAGGTAGATGAGTTAACCAAACTTGAGAATACAGCAATACATGCATCAATTGCAGGTGGACGTAAAACAATGGCGTTTTACTTAGGATATGCCATGTCTCTCTTTGGGCGTGAGCAAGACACTCTAAGTCATGTATTTGTAGATGAGAGCTTTGAATTTCTAAAAGACTTTTGGTATCCGACTCCCCATTCAAAGTTTGTAAAAAATAAAGCAGGGAAATCGGTCGATTGCAAAAATGCCAATATTACTTTAACGAGCATACCTTATGTTCGCATGCGTAACCTAATTGATAACTCTGTGCTTACCAGTATCAAAAATGTATCTTTCAGTAAAACAGTAGCAAGTCTTAATACAGTCAACTCAAAAGTAATTTCATTAGTTATAAACCCTTCTGCTAAGCAGTTAACATTTGCGGGGATTGATATAAGCTTAACGGCAAAAGAAATGGCATTTTACTTATGGTTACTTGATCAGTACGAACTCAATGTTGATCGTTATTTTGAAGATACAACAAGTTATTCAGAGGCTTACTTAACTCAGTTTTCTAGGGTAGGTACCGACTTACGAGTATTTCGTGATACATTTGGAATCGAGCCGGAAGATTTTAAAATTAATAACTTAAGTGGCCTAAAGCCAATGGAAAAAACGTTTGTTCAGCAAACTCGTAGCCGAATTAATAAAAAACTTAATAATGCCTTGCCTATTGAGTTAGCAGAAAAGTTGTTAATTGATTCAACCACCGTTGACGGTGGGACTATCTATCAAGTTAATGCACTAAATGGCAAAGTAAAAATAGAATTGGTATAGCATTTTAAAAATTTCAAAAATAAATTATTGATAATAAATGTGTAAAATCTAATAAAATAAGGCTTATGATGAAGTGAGCATTTTATATAAGTTTAACAGGGAGTTTTTGTGATTTTAAAAAATATAAAACCAGATTTAATATACGTAGAGCTGCAAAGTGTAATTAAGGATTTGATT
>JAAEMD010000012.1 GCA_024225875.1 bacterium | reverse complement strand
CAAAATGAAGGATGCCAAATATTTTAACGAAAAAAAGAAGGAGACTAAAAATGACACCAAAAGGATGAGGCTGAGTCAAGATTATCATATAAAGTTTTCCGAAACTGTGAATCTGAAATAAAGTATTGTTCAGAAGCGGTTTCGCATGTAGGGAGCTTAAGATTTTACCGCTTATCCCAAAATATGCGGTGACACTTATCTCGAAAATTCAGGTAATAACAACATTGTGAATATTCATTTTGAAAGGAGCATGGTATGAATTCAAAAAAGAAATTTCTATTTCTTGTAATCATCACTCTTCTGTTTGGCTTCAGATGGGTAACAAATTCAGAGTCAGCTATAACTCAGGTTGGTCAGTGGGGTTCAGGACATTATATAAATGTATTTATTGAAAATTCTTATGCTTACTGTGCAGCAGGATCGGCTGGTATTGATATAATCGATATCAGCGATCAGACAAATCCTGTACTTGTTTCAAATTTTACTACTTCGGGATATGCCAAT
>JAAEMD010000011.1 GCA_024225875.1 bacterium | reverse complement strand
TGAAATTATTGATCTGAACAAATTCCGCCAGAAATTTGCTGCAAAGTTTGATTTCTATATACCTGAAGAAATTAGAGAAAATAAGGACTTGTTTGAAGAACTTGAAATTCCGTATGTTCCCAAATATGCATTCAATGATATTATCGCTGTTAACCAGGAAAAAAACAGCTATCAATATTCTCCGGAACTGAGACAAACCTATCATGCGCTTACTCAACTTCTTGCCATGTTTGTGCCAAGTGGTTCTATTATAAGAGAAAAATTAGAAAGATTGCCAGTCAGGAAGAGAATCGAGAAAACTGAGACTGATAAAGCCTGTGAGATGCACAGACACAAAGTGTTGCATGAAATCATTACAAAATACTTACATTCTGATGAAATGAAAAAAATATCTTTCTTTCTTTTGGGTCCGGGAGTGTATGACAGGCTTATTGGAAATACACATGGTGAAAAAGCTGTTAGCCTGCTGGAAAAATTGGATTTTAGAGATAAGATAAATGATCTTATTTTATATTTGCAAGAATTTAACCTGTCTGAGCTTGGAGAAGAATATTCAGAAAAACTTATGGGTTACACTGATTCTGGATGTGATTAATTAAACCCCTGTTAATTTTTTTACACTGTATATATTTTTAACAGCTAATAAAATTGAATACTTTCAAAATATTAAGCCTGAAATTCTTAAATTG
>JAAEMD010000010.1 GCA_024225875.1 bacterium | reverse complement strand
TGCAAAAAACATCGGCTTAAACCCTCAAGAGTACATCGAGAATGTTTTGCGCAGGCTTCCCTATACTTCAAAAGAACAGCTACACGAGCTGCTGCCACATAAATGGGAAAAGAAGATCAATCCTCGTTCGCCATTTTTACCACCAGATTACAAAATTCTCTAAAAAAACTTAAGTTTTGGGTTATTGAATCAAAATTCCCCGACCGCTTGTCAGATACATTACTGCTAAGGAAATAGTTGGTATAAAGTTAATCGAATTCTTCCAATGATTCAGCCGGTTGTATCAGTATCTCGATGCATATCTGAGAGATAATAGAAATCAATTCAATTCATAGACTAGTGCAGTAACCATGTTATTATGATATTAAATAGAAATATTTTTGAAATATTTATGTAAAGTTCCATCTTTTCCTTATGCTTGTAAAAACATAAGAAGGAAATAGCAGATGGTTAAAAAATATATAGTGCGATTATCCGATGAAGAGGAACAATCACTGAAAGAAATTATTTCAAATGGTAAACATGCTGCAAAAAAAATACTACATGCAAATATTCTTCTCAAAGCTGATGAAAGATATTCATGGAGCGATGAATTAATTGGCAATGTATTTGATGTTAGTATCTGTACAGTTCAAAGAGTACGACAACGATTGGTTGAAGAGGGTCTAGAGTCAGCTCTTTGCAGAAAAAAACACTCCCGGACTAGATCACGAAAACTCGATGGGGAGAAGGAAGCTAAACTTGTTGCATTAGCATGTAGTAAAGCTCCTGATGGACGTACCAGATGGACTATAAATTTGCTGAAAGACAAGTTGATAGAACTGAATATTATTGATTCTGTAGGACGTGAAACAGTTAGGCAAACACTAAAAAAAACGAAATTAAACCATGGCAAAAAGTAGAGTGGTGCATTCCTCCAAAAGCAAATTCAGAATTTGTCTGTAAAATGGAAGATGTTTTAGATGTATATAAACGTCCATTTGATATAAATAAACCTGTTATTTGCATGGATGAGACGAATAAACAACAAATTAAAGAATCAAGGAAATCAATATCTGCCAGCCCTGGACACCCTGAGTATTATGATACTGAATATGAACGAAATGGGACCAGTAATATTTTTATAGCCTTTGAGCCTTTATCAGGTAAAAGATATTTATCTGTAACAGATAGAAGAACAAAGATAGACTGGGCAAGATTCATAAAAGAAACCGTGGATAATCATTATTTTGAAGCAGAAGGAGTGATTTTGATAATGGACAATTTGAATACTCATAAATGCTCTTCTTTATATGAAGCCTTTGAGCCCAAAGAAGCAAAAAGGATTATGGACAAGCTAGAAATACACTATACTCCGAAACATGGTAGCTGGTTGAATATGGCTGAACTTGAACTGAGTCATTTAAACCGACAATGTCTAAACAGACGCATTCCAGACCAGGAGGTGCTCAAAGATGAAATTGCACTTTGGGAGAACAGTAGAAATAATAAACATTGTAAAGCTAACTGGCAGTTTTCATGTGAAGATGCGAGGATAAAACTAAAGAAATTATATCCAGATTATATATCAAAATAAAGCAGTTGCTGCACTAGTATAATCAGTTTTTCCGGTACCGAGCGTAGGGATTTTTTCTATATAAATAGTGCTTTTCGGTACTGCTAGATCAGGAAGTCCATGTTCTCTGAAGTACTGTATAATTGTTTTTCTTTCCAGGTCTTTATCCT
>JAAEMD010000009.1 GCA_024225875.1 bacterium | reverse complement strand
ATTAACGAAGTCATTTGAAAACTTTAAGTGTCGGACATTTTACTTTGGAACAGCTGTATGCATTATTTCATTGAAAAAAATTTACTGCAATAAAGGCTTTTAAAACAAACGACCTGATCCCTCTGTTGTCCGGTAAAAATATTAGAGCAAAGAAAGTTGAGTATGGCCTCTGATATCTGGTTGTTCTTGTGAAGATAAACCAGGAAGATCAATCAAATGCTGTCCTTGAGAAATTCCTTCCAGGGATACTTCTGAAAGTGCACTGGCTGTGTATAAGTCTTTGCTGCACCTGGATTGCTTCCTAATTAAATGATGACATGTTTATCTTTTTAAATCTCATGGGTCTTTTCTGTTATGTGCGAAACTCGTGTCTCTCAAACTATCTTTCTGGCGAATTTGTGCGTATAAATGTAGCCCGAACAACGTCTTTGTTTTAAAATATTTCACATATCGATCTGTTTTCAGGGCTTTTATTGCTTTGTCAAATTCGGCTTGTGGTAAGAACTGTAATATTTGATTTAATATTGTGTTAAACTTCATTTTGGGCTGTCCTTTCTGGTTTTTAATTAGAATTTTAAAGGATAGCCTGCTTTAAAATACAAAAACACGTCTATGACGTGTTTTTTTATGCCTGTTTCTCTCTCAGATTATTTTATTTTTACCGGACAACAGTGGGCACAACTGAAATTAGAAGCACATGACGGAAAAAAGCCTGCTGGCGATTGTGTAAATACCTGAATCATATTTCGTATTATGCAACCTGTTCTTTTAAAAAAAGCATATCTAAATGCGTCTACATCATTGTTTCCTGCTGTAGAACCATTAATTTTATGTTTTTGTAAAACAGGAGGTCGCATAATACCGAAAAAATCGGCGAGTTCTTACCAGTTTTCTTTGGATATTTTTCTCTGCTTTTGCATGTATAAAATACAGTGCAGGTGTAAGAAACAGTGTGATTACGGATGCAAATACCAGACCCCAGGCTATAGCCATAATCATTGGGATAAGAAAGGCATTGTCTCCTCCAAAACCGTAGGCAGAAGGAAATAATCCTGCAGACGTAGTCATTGTTGTCAAAAGGACAGGCCTTAGTCTCTTGCTTGCAGCTGCAGCTAAATCTTCTATAACCATACCTTTTTCTTTTCTCTTTCTATTTAAGAAACTGATCATAATTAATCCATTATTTACAACGACCCCTGTAAGACCGATTAAACCTATAATTGCCACAAACCCAAATGTTAAGTTATGTAAGTAGAATGCAAAAATTATACCTGACAACGTGAAGGGTATAGAAGACATAACAAGAGCAGGCTGAAAAAAAGAATTGAATAACATTACAAGAATAAAATAAATCCCTATTAAAGCTAATATCATGGCAATAGCTAGACTTTTCATAGCTTCATTAGTATCTTCTTCTTCACCACCAAATTTCAATCTGGCATCTGGCATCTTTGCGATAATACCTGCAAACTTCTCTTTAATTTCCTGATTAATTTTTTGTGAAGTAATGATTTTGCTGTCTACGTCTCCATAAATTGTCACAGAACGTTCTCCATCATAATGATTAATTAAAAGTAAATCATCAACTTCATTCATTTTAATAAACTGTCCAACAGGAACTAATCTTCCAGATGGGCCGGGTACTGTGAGTTTAGATAACACTTCTGTAGATATTTGATGATCGTCTTCCAGTTCTGCTCTTATATCCACTTCTTCATCATTTCTGTTAAACCCTGTAACTACCTGCCCTTCATATGCAATTCTTATGGCCTGAGCCACGGATTCAGGATTAACTCCAAGCCTTCCCATAAGGTCATAGTCAAAAGTGATTTGTACTTGCTTTTTGCCTTTTCCTTCACTGTTTTCTAAGTTTAAAACTCCTTTTTTTGTTTTAAGAAACATCAGTATATCATTAGCCAGCTTAGATCTTAGATCATTGTTATTACTAATTACTGTTACAGTAACTGGTCTTCCAACAGGCGGACCATCATTAATCTCCCGCACTTCGATCTTTGTAAATCCTGTTATTTTTTCTAATTTCTTTTTTATACTGGCAATTATTTGTTTGGCATTTGTATCTCTTGATTCTATAGGTGTTAAATGTATTAGAATATTTCCTACCCCAGCATGTTCAACTTCTGTTCCGTACGATTCGATATCCGCGGTAGAATCACCAATTGTTGTAAGAAAATTAGATATTTCTGATTTAGGATGCTCTAATAATACTTTTTCGATTTTTGCTGCTCTATTTGCAGTTTCCTGTAATGAAGTGCCTCTATCTGTTTCAAATTCTATCACTCCATAAAGACCGTCAGATGAATCAAACAGGATAAAGCTCATTCTGGTAACTAATAATAAAATTGATAATGCAAAAATAACTATGAAAAACATTAAGGTCTTAATTTTATTTTTAAGAGTAAATACAATTGCCCGTTCATACCATTGTTCTATTTTTTTCATAACCTGGAATTTTTTTACTTTTACTGGCGGAATTTTAGTATGGGCAATATGCGATGGAAGAATGAATAAGCTCTCAAACAGAGAGCCCAGTAATATTAAGCTTAAAACTATTGGCATTGAATACATAAATTTGCCCATAACTCCTGTCATAGCGATTAAAGGTGTAAAGGCTACTATAGTGGTCATAACTGTAGCTACAACAGGCCACATTACTTCTTGAGTTCCTTTAACAGCAGCCTGTTTTCCAGGCATCCCTTCTTCTCTATATCTAAATATATTTTCCGAAACAACAATAGCATCATCAACAAGCATCCCAAGAACAATAATCATGGCCATCAAAGATATAAAGTTTATCGTTATATCAAAGCTCGGAATAAAAATAAATGCTGATAAAATAGAAACAGGGATCCCTATTGATGTCCATAAAGCTACTTTCCAGTTGAGCATTAACAATAATGCAGTAACAACCAGAACAAACCCGGCTTTTGCATTACTTTTTACCAGTCGTAATAAGCTCTTTGTTTCCTGGCTATAATCAACAACAAAGCTTGCTGATATATCTTCAGGCAGTATCTTTTTAAAATTATTTAATACTTCATTAACTATTCTGGATGTTTTTATAATGTCTGAATCAGATTTTTTGATAATAAGTAAGTTAATAGCATCCTGGCCATTAAGCCTGGTTATTTTTTTGGAATCTTCAAAGCTGTCTTCTACATTAGCTACATGTTTGACTAAAACTCTATTTCCTTCAAAACCTGATCGAACAATAACATTTTCAATATCGACAGGCTTTTCAAATTCAGCAAGCACAACTATTTTCTTTTCCTGAGTAGATTCTTTCAGATCTCCACCAGGGAGACGAATATTATTTTGCTTTATTGCATTAACAAGCTGAAACAGAGATATATGTTTTTCTTCTAACTTTTCCTGGTTAGCTTTAATTTTTATTTCCTGTTTCAAATATCCAATTTTTTCTATGTTCCCGATAAGAGCTTCTGCTTCAAGCTTTTTCGCTAGTGCCAGGGCATATTTTCTTTTCTCCTTATAGGGGGCTTTTCCGGTGATCGCTATTTCAGCAACTGGTATTTTTTCAGTTTCAATTGATATGACAGAAGGTCTATTAGGCAGATCCATTGGAAAATCATCAATCTGATCAATAGCTTTCTGTATATCAGACTCAACTTTATCATAGTCCGCCTTATCTTCCATTGTAATCATCATTTGCGATAAGTTTTCCAGTGATCCAGACGTTATTTGCTTAATTCCATCAATTCCCTTAACTTTTTCTTCTATTTTGTTAGTGATCTTCAGCTCCATATCAGTCGGTGACGCTCCAGGATAGATAGTAGTGATATTTATCATACCAAAATCAATATTTGGATATCCGCTATTATGTGTTCTAAAAAGACTGAATAAACCAGCAAGACAAATAAAAAATACAAATAAATTTGCAACCTTCGGTTTTTCAATTAAATATTTGATCATACCCTGCATTTCAACTCTCCTGTTTTGTTTTTAGTCCGTATTTATCTACATAGATGTCAAGCAATCCCGAAATTTGAGTTTTAATCATATGCTTAGAAAGCATTAATGAATCCAGTTGTATCTTAGTATCAAGTAATCTGTTTTGAGCATCTAATACAAGACTATAAGAGTAAGATCTACCTTGTCGGTATTTTATATCTTCTGCTTTAAATGCTTTATTAGATTCAATGATCAAATCATCTGTTATAGTTATAATTTCATCTAAATATTCAAGCTCAGTATAAAGAACCTCTAAAGAATTTCTCATCCTTATATAAGCCTCTTGATTTTGAGCTGTTATTTTATCATATTTTGCCAGTTCTTCTTTATAACCTGAATCTGCGGCAGTATTTTCTAATGGATGTTTAATTTCTATCCCGAGCTTATAGATTGGCTCTGTTCCAATATGGGAATAAACATCTTGAGGATTTATCTGAGTTGCACCAGCCTGATATTTTCCTAAAAGATTAATGCTTATTTCTTTTTCATTATTCCTTGCCTCAAGGCTTTTTTTTGCTATTTCTCTGTTTATTTCCAGTACACGCAGAGCCAGTCCTTTTTCTTCAAATCTATTCAACCCGTTACTTTTATCAGGTATTTTTATTTCAATATCCTGCTCTGATGGCATTACATTTTCAAATTGTTTAGCAATATCTATTGATCCTGATAATAATGATCTTGCTTCAATAGATAAAATCGCAAACCTTTGAGCTTCTTTTTTATATTTGATTTTTTTAGCTAAATAATTCTGGTTAGCTAAAATAACATCTAACTTTTCAGCGCCCCCCCTGCTTGCTCTTTTATTCATTATATTCAATTGTTGTTTTGCTTTTTCCAGCTGTGTT
Organism: bacterium; assembly: GCA_024225875.1. Classification (GTDB taxonomy): domain Bacteria; phylum Margulisbacteria; class Marinamargulisbacteria; order JAAEMD01; family JAAEMD01; genus JAAEMD01. Next base: position 4,369 of record JAAEMD010000009.1, on the reverse strand, counting down.
GCATACAGCTCTTTAATGTTTTTACTATTCAACCACTTAATATATACAAAACTTGTTTTAACAACGAAATCTTCCAGATCTTCCTGATACTTTATAGTGGCTAACTTTGCCTTATATTCAGATAGTTTTAATGGATAGCGATCGAGCAGACCAAAACTGTTTTTAAGTAAGGGCTGTTTAAATGATATATCAAATGCCAGCGAATATATATCATCAGGTAGTGAGGGGATAAAGGTGGGCTGGTCCATTTGTGCTGTATAAGAAGTTCCTATTGAAAGCTGAGTACCTGTTTCACTAAAGAGTTTGTATGCTCCTCCAGAGAGTATGTGTTGTGTGCTGTTTTCGTTATATAAAGTTGTACCTGGAATATTTGCTCCTTTTTGAAAATCATATGAGGTAAATAAGTTCCAGTCTTTTATTGCACCAGCTTTTTCAGCATCAGCAAGATTTTGCAGGTATTCTTTTGTACTAACCTCAGCCAAAGGATGATTTTCCAGACATGTTTTTATAAAAGTATCTAAATTTAACCCGAATAACGAACTATTGTATATCAGAAATATTATTAATATAAGTTTACTTGTTTTCATTTTTTTCTCCATTTGAGCTTCTATTGAAATCCTGAAAAAATTGCCTGCTCTAAATCTCTACGATATTTAGCTAAAGAACCCATTTTCAAAAAACAAAGAAGTCATCAGCTAGACTATTTCACCGAAAAATTTATAAATAGTCAAGGTATGATGACCTTGCTAATTAATGTCATCCTTCCCAGACATATATAGCTGTTCCAAAGTAAAATGTCCGACACTTAAAGTTTTCAAATGACTTCGTTTATGTACGCAAGTACACATGCACTCAGCCATTTAAACGGACCGTTCAATTTGTACCAGCTATAATAAGTCGCTTATTAGAAAACAAACTCCACAAGGACGATAACCACATATATTTCTCAAAAAGGGGCAATAAAACAAAACAGCATCATTTTCAAAAAGCTGTGTCTTTAGTTCGTAACTCGTGAAAAAAGATCGGCTTATTATTTTTGGACATCATTGTTGTTAGATACACTGAGCTTTAATAAAAAATCTAATATTACTTTTTTGTGATTGTTAGACAAAGATTTGATGCTGTTTATCGTATTATAAAATTTTGAAAGCTCATTATGGGATAAACGTTCTTTATCTGATAACAGGCAGTTGGACATTATTTGATTTAAATTCGAGCTATTAAAAGCACCTTTGAGACTATTGTATCTCAGGGAATTTATAAGTATATTAAAAATAACTACCCTTGTATGCTTATTCAGATTCCTGCATCTGCTCATATGAATCACCGTCTTTTTTATTGTTTTTTTCTGGAAAAATGAAATATTGTTCTGGTTTGTGATATGCGTATTTATGCTGTTAGCAACCAGCTCTACTTGATTTGGGATATCAGCCTTAGCTCCCAGGTCTAAAAGAATATATATTGTATTCTTATCAACAACTTTTGAGTTTCCCATTATCTTCACAATACATTCTATATAGTTATTAATCCTGAATTCTTTATTTTCACATATTTTCTTAATCAGGGGCGCAATTTCTCGTGAGATACTATTGGCAGATATGATTGAGAAATTGATGAGATTCGAAAGTGATTTGAGAAAAGCTTCGGTTAACTCGTTTTTAACGTTGCCTCTAAGTTTACTGTAGGCCTTATCGATTGTGAACACCATATCATTTACTAATTGAGTGTGAACAGGAAAAGGGATTATTTCTGTTTCCTTTTTTTGCGTTGTCAGTTCTGCAATTACTTTAAAAACAGGCAGTATTTTTTTCGGATTACTGGTGTTTTTAAGAACTAATCTGATCAGCCAGTGGTAAATACTCTCATCTTCAGCAATATATTGCCTGAAACCATGATTTTCAATTACGTGTAACAGGTATGAACTAAATTTCAACTGATATTCCATTTTCAGTTCTACAGTACTAAAAGTAGATACAGTTTCTATAAATTTTTCTATCGATTTTTTGCTCCATGCAATTTTCAGGAGAACAGAGTTTTCTGAGGGCATCTGTAATATATTAAAGGCAGAGTCTAATATTTTATATTTAGTCAGAATTTCGTTCAGCTCCACTATATTGCATAAAGTGAATCTTTTTGTATCTGTACATATTTTGAAAACTAATTCGAATATATTATTTTTGAAAAATACTTCCTGCCCTTTATTATTACCTTTCAGAATGTTTTCAATTGACTGTAGAATCATTGAGCTTTCATAATAAAAATTTTCAACACTTTTGTGTTTATTAAGGTTGAAAAACATATCTACTGTTTCTTTAGTATTAAACGAGCCATTCAAATTTTTACAGGTAAAAGCGTAGATTAGCTCGCTCAAATATCTGCTGTAGTACTCTTGTCTTATATTCTTAGCAGCTCTTACCACTTTTACAACCACTTGATTTATGTCGTGCCTTGCTTTGAATCTTGTTAAGAAATTAGTGGGGTGTTTTACAATATTACTCAGGATTATAGACACCTGGGCCATTTGGGACTGGGTAAATGCTGTGAAAAATAGACGATACATCAGATCTATCCATTTTTGTTCATAAAAACGCGTCATTAACTCATGATTTTTTCCAGATAAGGATTTTACTATTATTTGATTAATTAATATCCCAAACCTATTTTGTTCTCTCGCGTCTACTGGATGATAATCCAGAGAGAGTATTTTGTCTGTTAAATTTAAAAGTTCGTCTGTGGATATAAAACGTTGTTTATGAAAACTGACTATATCTGAATCAGTATCCATATAAAATATCATCAGCATCAAAGCATTGGTGATCTCTTTTTGAGGGCGTTTACTATTACAAGTCGTTATCAACTTATCTGCAAGCTGTAAATTGGTAAAGAGTCTGAAGTTATCCGGGTTATGTTTTGTATCAATGTACTTTAATAATATACTCAACAAATTCATACAAGCTATTTTAAGATCTGTGTTTTTAGATTCAACAGCATTAGTAACAATGGTTTTTAATGTATCAGCTGAATAAATAGAGTTCAATAATTTCTGGTCACCTTGTATTAAATATGTATACTTTTTTATATCTAAAACTCTTTTTTCTATCTCTTCTTTATTCTCGATACTTTCGTATGATGAGTGTTGCTTAATATTTATTTTTAATTCTTTTCTCTCCTCTTGTGTTAGAAGCTTTACAAGAAGTAATTGAATATTATGATCTATTTTCATTTTTTTATGACTCAATGGCAGGGCTTCTAATTTTAACAGAGTGTCTGCCAGTTTGTTTTTTTTACAGAACTCTACGTTTTGTTGTTCATCAGATAGTATTTTAATTGAATCAATAATGCAGCCCGCTTCTTTGACGGTACTTAATTTTTTGATCGATTCGAGAAGAAAGGCCAGGATGTCATAGTTCTTAATCTCTGTGTTTGAACGAATTAATGTTCTATTTATTAATTCTGAAACAGTTGCAATGCTTTTTGGTGATAATGTTCCAGGACAAAGTTTTTTTATCATTTTTTCTAATATCTGCACACTATATTCACCGCTATAAAAACAGGTGTTTAAAGCAATATCAGCCAGGTTTGTAATCAGCATGTCAATATATGATTTAATTTGTTCCAGGTTTCTATCGAAACTATCCTTTGACAGGTTTTTTATAAAAATCTCATTCGATTTGATATTATTGAAATTGTTGTTAAGCTGGTTTTTTATAAAAATCTCATTCGATTTGATTTTATATAAAGTACAAACAGCACTGATTTTTTCTTCAACTTCTTTTACAGTAATATCCTGTTTGCTTTTATCTGAACCAGCCTGACATTGAATGGAGCTTAAATAATATAATCTGATATTTCTTAAAGCGTTCGGTATGACTTGAGCTAAACTATTAGATAATAAATTACTTATATCATCCATACTAAACTCTATATCAAAAAACTCTATATCCAAAAAGATTTCTTCAAGCCTGTTTAATAAGTTATTTAGTGCTTTTGAAGTTATTGCCTGTGTCTTAAGATCTTTTGTAGACTCTAATATATTAAATAATGTCACTAAGTGTTTTTCATTATCCAGGTTTAAGTGAAGGCTGTAAGTATCTGTTATTGATGCTGTTGTTTTAATAATCTCGAACATGTATTCTTTATTGTCAGGATTGTTGAAGGAATCATTGGAGAGCTCATTGTTTAGAAGCTCCGTTAACCATTTTTTACTAAATAAGGTGGCCGGGTTCATTTTTGTAATACTGGATATTGCTTTCAATGCCTTCAACTTAACATTTTGATTCTGGCATTCAAGAACTCTATAAAAAAAGTCTTTAAATTTTTGCTTGTCTTTTACATAACGGAGATTATTAAATATCAATTTTTTTTTATT
>JAAEMD010000008.1 GCA_024225875.1 bacterium | reverse complement strand
TGTGTAAAAGGTGGGACACACCCGTTTTTCGGCATAAAGACTTCATAAGTTTTTCGGCATAAAGACTTCCGAAGTTCCGGAAACTTCGGAAGTCCGGGCGGAAGAATATATGAACGCCTGCTTAACTTTGTGTTTCTCTGTGGTTAAAAAAAGTTGCACATGGCGTAAAAGATATCATTTATCAAGTCATGTTCATTTTGGGAATGGCTGAAAACTGTTTTCCTGCGCCTGAATATCGTACTCTTCTTGTCATGGTACCAATAAGCAGCATGACTCCCAGCGGCAGAAGAATATGCTTCCATGATTGGGAAATAGGGGCTGACAAATCAGTCCGGATAGCTATAATTCCGATTGCAATAAAATTTATATAAAAAATAAATCCGATTAAGCTCTTTGAATACCATGCATATAACCGTTTTAATATATATCCGTAAAACGAAAATAACCCTGTTACGCCGATTAAACCGAAATTGGCATAACCGGCAGCTACCAGGGAAAATCCCGGTCCATGTCCGGCATAGTAAAGATTCGGAAAAAGCAGTTTATGGTAATGTGAAGCAGTGCTCACAGCTTCCCAGTAAAATAAGAACCCGGGTGCAACAGCCCTCACAATATCATAAAGAAAACCGCTCCCATACAAAAATGGAAGGTTCCTGGGCACATTATATACAATTATGGCAAGTACGTTTGAAGATGTCATAAGCTCTGTTCCCAGTATGCTCGTTAAAGTCTGGAGAATCCAGACTTTATAAGGAGAAAGTGTGGCTAGTCCAAGCTGGCTCTCAATATTTATATACCTTCTCATAGGAACATATTCTCTTAAAAGTGCCATTTTAAGATTCTCCAACTGGGTTGCCGCAAACATTCCGACAACAAACAAAGAGAAAATAATTAACAGTTTTTTTAATGAAATCTTTTTGTATGAGCAATAAAGCATTATGAACATTACAAAAAAACGATACATTATATTGCGGTGCCCGGATAATAAAAACGATATAAATAATAATACAGATGCAAAAGTAACAAATCTGACCATTTTTGATGTTTCTTTTTTTACCAGGTACTCTAAAAGGTAAATACTTGCACATACATTCACTATGTTAAAAGCAAAAGAAAATTTGCTTAACGGGTTTCTGGATAATACCATATCTCCTTTACCGGTAAATCCCATCATTTTATTGCCGACAACATGAGATATGCACAATAAGAGTGATATTATAAAAATCCAGGAAACTCCCTTTTTTAATATTGCAAACCTTTCAGATGTAAGGTCATGATATGGCTTATTTACCGCAGGTGTTATAAAAAATGAAGCAGCAATCATGGCAATAAAATGTAAATTCAAAACTTTGCCATGATCAAAAACCCTTATGGGATGTCCCCCGAAACTGTTATATGGATGAGTGCCCAACTCTAAAAGCAAAGGGGAAGCTATTGAATACATCACAAAACAGGGAATAAACCACATATATGGATGAAGAATGTCAAATTTAACGCTGAACGCAGCGAATATACTGAAAATAAAAAAGGCGATGATTTTTAATATGAGAATATCGTTTGAAATCCCCATTATCAAAATCGAAATACATGCACCTGTAAGAATAATATTTGCGTTCCCAAGATAAGCTCTCTTTTCCATAGTTATATCTTTCGTATTTTTGCTTTTTAGCTTATTTTTCCAAAAAGACGGTTAATATCCAATATAGTTCGGCATGATTCTTGCACCTCGTTCCCACGCAGAGCGTCACTGCCATTAAGTTAAGGGGGCAGACACGGCAGACCACTATAAAGTCCCGATAGGGACTTTATAGTGTCTGTTCCCTTAACTTAATGGCAATGACGCTCTGCGTAGGAACGAGGTTATGAGATTGGCAATATTCTTTTT
>JAAEMD010000007.1 GCA_024225875.1 bacterium | reverse complement strand
TTTGGCATATAGCTGTTCCAAAGTAAAATGTCCGACACTGAAGTTTTCAAATGACTTCGTTTATGTACGCCTCCTGTACACTGCACTCAGCCATTTAAACGGACACTTCAATTTGTACCAGCTATTATATATATATATATTTATTTATCGATAATTTTTGTGAAAAATTGCATTTTTAATATTATTTCTTTGTTACCTGTAAATTGCGAGTATTTTCAGGTTCTATTGCAGATGACTCACTGGCCACAACTGGATGATATGAGTAATAAGGAATCATGGAGTTTATAAACAAAAGAAGACAGGCTGTTTTTTTGATGGGTGTTAAAGCAGGCTTTTATTTGCTGATAATGACTATTTTTCTGAAATGGTCCAGGCTGGGTTTATGTTAACTGTTAAATACCTGCTATGATTTTTCTGATAAAAACATCTATCTTTTTTTGATAGTTTTTGATATTTTCTTCTCTTAAATCTTTTTCTATAATCCCGCAGGAAGCGATGGCCTTTTTATTGCAGAGTTCTTCCATTTCCCTGGAAATCTTTTCAGCATCTGTATTTCCTGATGTTATGAAGAAGGCTGTTTCTTGAAAACTGTTTTTAAACTTATTTATATATGTTCTTACAGCAGGTGTCATTTTCCAGCTCCAGACAGGGGTTCCAATAACAACGATATCATAATCGGCTGGATTTTTTTTGTTTTTTTCAATAACTGTTTCTTTTTTCAGCATACCGTCCCGTCCGGCCAGTATATAACGCCAGAGTCCTTTTCTTTTCTTTTTGTCAATTATCTTTTCGATATCTGCATTAAGTTCATTAGCAAGCGAGCCGGCAACTCTTTCTGTGTTGCCTGTAAGTGAATAATAGACAATAAGTATTTTTTTGCTGTTGATATTTTTATTTATTTTTTCAGGAATATTACAGCTCCTTTGTTTTTTTGGTGTCGCACAGGTAGCAGCATCAATATTTTCTGCATAAATCATTGTTGATGATACCAGTACGTTAATTATAGCTGGTACAAATTTAACTGTCCGTTTAAATGGCTGAGTGCATGTGTACAGGCGTACATAAACGAAGTCATTTGAAAACTTTAGTGTCGGACATTTTACTTTGGAACAGCTATATAAACAGTATATTTATTATTTTTTTCATAGTCAAAGATATCAGGTTTTAAAATTTAATTCTTTTCCAGTTTTTCAGATGTTTTTGAATTGATATTAGACTTTATTTAAGCTATCTTATTATTTTAGTATAAAATAAAGAAATTATTAATAGATAAATTTAAGGAGCCAGTAATGTTTGAAGTTATTCCTGCTATAGATTTGCTTGATGGTAAGGTAGTTCGTTTATCACAGGGTGATTATAATCGTGTTGATTATTATGACCAGTATACACCTGAGAGTCTGGCGGGATTATATGAGGATAGTGGTGCAAAGCGTATTCATATTGTTGATTTGAATGGTGCTAAAGATGGTAAGCTGGTTAATCTGGATGCTGTTAAACGTATTCGTGCCAGTGTATCTTGTAAACTGGAACTGGGTGGTGGTATACGTTCCAGGGAAACTGTTAAGCAATTATTAGATACAGGCCTCGATTATATAATTCTGGGATCACTGTTAATTAAATCAAAAGATCTGGCATTTGATATTATTCGTTCATACCCGGGCAGAATAATTGGAGGTCTGGATGCAAATGATAATATGATTGCTGTTGAGGGATGGACAGAGTCAAGTAATATTTCAGTTGAAGCTGTTTTAGCAGAGCTGGCAGAAGTTCCTGTTGCATCTATTATTTATACTGATATAAGTAAGGACGGGATGTTGACAGGGCCTGCTGTAGCCAGCTTGAAAAAGATGGCGGCTATAACGGATATCCCTGTAATTGCATCTGGCGGTGTCAGCTGTATTGATGATGTAGTTTCTTTAAAAGCTTTAGAACATTCTGGAGTGTCAGGATGCATTATCGGTAAGGCTGTTATGACCGGTAAAATAGATGTAAGGACATTATTTTCTTTACAATAACTACAGCAAAATAAGTAATAGCGAACTTAATATGCTGTTATCATCAGCTTTTGTTATTTCCGCTGTAAATTATTACCTTGAATTATAGCTGTTCCAAAATAAAATGTCCGCCACTGAAGTTTTCAAATGACTTCGTTTATGTACGTCAGTACACTGCACTCAGCCATTTAAACGGACATTTCATTTCGGATCGGCTATAGCGGTTGTAATTATTTACTTGTCTTTTGTTTCGGTTTAACTAATTTAACTTTTTCAACTTCTTGAGTATATAGATAGTCAAATTGATCAGAAGTATGTTGCCATTCCAGTTGGAGGTTACAAAACCTGTCACTTACATCACTTTCTAAATAATTTGATACTGTATTTGTCGAAGGCCTGTCTTCAAGGTTTTTTTTGACCATTTGTATTGTAAGTAAGTAGTAATTTTTTAAAAGATCAGATTCTGTGTTTTTTTCTTTTATGCAATTTTTAACTCTATCTGATACTGTACAGGGATGATGTTCTTGCCATTTTATATTATCGTTATTGTTTCCTATACCTAAAGGTGTACCCTCAATAAAATATCTTTTGGCAATAACAAGCAAAAAAACTATGCCAAGTGAAAAAATATCTGATTTGAATTCAACATTTCTGTTTACATTTTCTATCATTTTCTGGCCATACAGGCTGGATAGATTATGAAATTGTCGATGTTTTATATCTGCTTTAAGGGCTGTTTCTGGAGGCATAAAATTAAAAGTCCCTTTACATTTTTTTAAGGACTTTTTATTATATTCAGGATCAATAAATTTAGAATTATTAAAAGGCTTTTGATTCAAGGCTTTTTCAGATAAACTGGAAAACCCAAAATCAATTAAAGTAACCGTCTTTATTTCGCATGTTTCTTTTGTATAGTTTATTTTATCAATTTCTACCATTATGTTAGATGCTTTGATATCTCTATGAATTATCCCCATTTCATGAATTTTGTGTAATGCTGAAGCTAACTTAGTTAAAGTTTTCCTTTTATTTGATATCGTGAGTAATTTTTTCATTAAATTGTTTAAAGTTAATCCCTTAATAAAAGGCATTTTAATTGCCAGGTACATACTGTTATTTGCTTCAATTTTATATTCCATACCTGAATTACTCAGGCCGTTAACTGTATTTAAATTGTTAAAATATCGGTTCAGTACTACTTCACAGTATAATTGTTTAATCTTACTGCCAACAGGGTTGGATCTATTGTTTTTTAAAGCGACCTTTACTATCTTTAATGCAAAATTATTATCCGGACCAGTGATTTTTAATACTTTGCCGCAGATAATTTTTTTAATATTTTGAATGTCGAAATTAACATTATCTAACTTAATCTTTAAGTTACTAAAAGTGCTGTTTTTTAACAGAACTTCTAAAGCCTTCTGGTTATTTACTATATTATTATTTTTAGTAAGAATCAAAGGTTCCAGGTTATCAAAAAAAACTGTGCTGTTATGAAAATTGATATTTTTTTTGTTCCTGGATGTTGCTATAATTTTAGCCTTAATATAAGGTGACCATGACATTTTTCTATCTCCATATTTAATTTTATTAATTAATAAAAAAGCTCTCTAATAACTGTAGAAATACTTTTTTTATATAACTAAGTAAGTTATCGGAAATAATTTGAAAAAATTTTAAATTTAATTAAAAAAAACGTCTGTCAGGTCAAATTAATAACATAATAAAACTTCAGATAATTGATTAGAGTAATTAAATATAGCTGTTCCAAAGTAAAATGTCCGACACTTAAAGTTTTCAAATGACTTCGTTAATGT
>JAAEMD010000006.1 GCA_024225875.1 bacterium | reverse complement strand
ATAAAGATATTAAAAAAAATTACTGGGCTATACCGTTTATCAAGTCAGCTTATGAAATAAAAATAATAGCGCCTTCAAAATATTTCAAACCAAAAAAATATATCACAAAAGCAGAGTGGGGTGCTATATTATCAAAAACTCCACCAGTAAGAAAAAAATTAATGAAGGTTTTTGGACAATGATAAAAGCAAAAATTGAAAGCCTTATCAGGCAGGAATTACAGGGTTCTTTTCCAATAGAAGGTAAAATGTTACTTGAAATACCTAAAAACCAGGAATACGGGGACTTTGCAACAAATATATCATTTCAGCTTGCAAAAAAAATGCGTATGAGTCCTTTGTTAATTGCCAGAAATATTTGCGATAAGCTGTCTGACAGCATGCAGGGCGATTTTTTTAAATTTAATGCTGTAAACGGTTTTATAAATATAAAAGTCTCCTGCAGATGGTTATGGCAAAACCTGCTTGAATTGTATAATGACAAAATAAATTTCCCTGAAACAGATAATAAAATACTTATTGAGTATGTATCGGCTAATCCTACAGGACCTCTTCATATAGGACATGGCAGATGGGCTGTTATCGGAAGTACCATAGATTCAATATTACGTTTCACAAAAAGGAATACTTACTCAGAATTTTATATCAATGATGCTGGCAATCAGATAAAAAACTTTTATAACAGTGTGGCAGCAGTAAGAAATAATAAGCCTGTTCCTGAAAATGGATATCATGGATCATATATTAAGGACCTTGCTAAATCAAAAGAAGATCCTCTCAAAATTAATATTCAGCATCAAAAGAATACTCTAAATAAAATTCAAGTACATTTTCAGAACTGGTATTCGGAAAAATCACTATACGAAAACAGTATGGTCAGCAAAACAATCGCTCTTTTAAAAGAAAAAAAACTAACTTACGAAAATGAAGGTGCCTTATGGTTTAAGTCTCAAAATTCAGGTGATGAAAAAGACAGGGTCTTAATAAAAGCAGATGGTACTTATACATATTTTGCAGTTGATATTGCTTATCATTACGATAAAATTCAAAGGGGCTATAACAAGTTGATTAATATATGGGGGGCTGACCATCACGGCTATATACAAAGAGTTAAGGCTGCTGTAAGCGCTCTTTGCGGCCCACAGTTCATGGATAGTTCCAGCTTCACCATTATTATAGGACAGCTGGTAAGCCTTTTGAGAGGATCAGAACCGGTCAGGATGTCCAAACGAACCGGAGAAATCATAACATTAGACGAAGTTATTGAAGAAATTGGCCCTGATGCAACCAGATATTTTTTACTTCAAAAAAGTCCTGATACACATATAGAATTTGATCTTGAATTAGCTAAGCAGAAATCTTCTGAGAATCCGGTTTTTTATATACAGTATGCCCATGCCCGCATATGCAATATTTTAAAAAAGATGGGTGATATCAACTTAAACTTAACCTTAACCTGGGATAATCATTCTCAGCTTAATAGCTATGAGCGCCAGTTAGTATTTAAGTGTATTATGGTTTATGATGAAATATGGGCTGCATCAAACCTCCTTGCTCCACACAAGCTGGCAAATTATACCTGGGACCTTGCCCGTCATTTTCATGTATTTTATGAAAACTGTCATATCTTAAAAGCTGATGAAGAAACAGCAAAAAAAAGAATAGTTATATTAAATCAAACAAAAAAAACACTGGTACTATGCCTGGAACTAATGGGGATTTCCGCACCTGAAACAATGTAAATACCAGGGTTCATAAAAATCAATAAAAGATTGATTATGAAAAATAAAGAGCTTTTCAAAAAAATTACTGACTATATTAAAATAAATCACCTGCTTTCAAGGAATGACAGGTTAATTATATCTTTTTCTGGCGGGCCGGACAGTGTTTTTCTACTGGAATTTCTGAAACAGTATCTACACAAACCATGCGAACAGCTCATACTGGTTTATTTCGACCATGGCCTTCGTCCAGAAGAAACAGGTCAGGAACGTGCCTTTGTAAGAAATACAGGTAAAAATCTAAAAATAAAAACCATTACTAAACTGATTCCAGTAAAATTGTATGCAGAAAAATACAGCTGCTCAATTGAGACAGCTGCAAGAAATATCAGGCGTTCAATGCTAAGACACTATTCAAAAATATACGGCATTACATATATCGTAACAGGTCACAACTTAGATGATGTAACAGAAACGTTTTTTCAAAGGATATACAGAGGTGTAAAATCCAACCTGGGATCTATAGAACCTGAATCACCTCTTTGTAAAAATACACTTTTGATCAGGCCGCTTTTAAATATAGAAAAAAAAGAGATAACTACTTTCCTTAATAAAAATAAAATAGCCTTCATGCTTGATTCTTCTAATACAAAGAATATCTACACAAGAAATATTATCAGAAATCAAATTTCTCCTGTTATAGAAGGGATCAACCCTTCTTACAGGAATAATGTAAACAGCTTATTAGAATATCTTAAAGAACAGAAGAATTATATAAGCCAGGCTACCGGGTTAATTATAAAAGATATTAAATTTGCCAGCGAACAAATATCTTTTAATCTTAATAAATTCAAAAGTTATCATATATATGTACAAAAAAGTATAATTTTTGAAATGTTAAACATTCTCAAAAACAAAATCTCACAAGAAATGAACAGTAACCGCAGAATAGATCTGCCGGATTATATTTTCAGTTCTGCAACTGTTAATGAGATTTTAAATAGAGTATCAGTAAATAATATGAAAACAAATGTAACCCTCTCAAAAAACTATCTCTGCACTACAAAAAAAGAGGAAATAATTTTTAAAAAAAAAGAAGTCCCAGCCCAGGATAAGCCTTATATTTATACTATCAAAAAAATACCTGCTGTTATCAGAATTAATGAATCGTCTTTAACAGTTAAACTATCAATCATAACTAATAGTCAAGACAGCTTTATATCAGACAATAGACAGGCCTTTCTTAATTATGATCTTATGAAAGGGCATGCCATTACCATAAGAAATAGAAAAGAAGGCGATTACTTTATACCATATGGATGTGATTATAAAGTTAAAATAAAAAAGTATTTTATTAACAAAAAAATAAATATCCGACTTCGTAATAACCTTCCTTTATTTTTCTGTCAAAATCATCTAGCATGGGTACTGGGAAATCAAATATCGGATTTATTTAAAATCAATAAAGGTGTTAAAAATATTTTAAAAATAGAGATTGTTGATAGATAATGCAATTCTGATCTAAAATGCTGAAATATAAAAAAGAGATAATAGTATTTATAATAATTTTCTTAATTATCAAAGTGCCTTTAACAGCTAAGAACACTTATAATCTAGATCGTAAAAAAGGTATTTATATAGTAGATGATTTTGAAGATGCCAACATCAAGAAAAACCCGCCATGGTGGGGTCTTGGTGATATGATAATTTCATATGTTTACAATAGTATTTATAACCGGGATGACCTTGGCAAGGTATCTATTAAACTTACAGGTAGAGCCAGTGACCTTTATGTTGGTGGCTTTGGAACATATTTTGGTATAGATGCAACAAAATATAATGCTGTAAAAATGAAAATCCACGGTATAGGCAGAACCAGCGGTTCTCTTAAAATAGAATTATATGAGGATGATAATCTTAACTGGCAGATTGAACCTCACCCCCATGATCCTTCAATGACTATGGCTGATGACTGTTATTCATATATACTGGACGTAAACTGGAAAAGCTGGCAAACAGTAATCATACCATTTAAACATTTTACTGATTATAATCCAGGGATAGGGGATGATACCTGGAACCCTGACCTTAGAAATGAATCCGGTGGTTTGCTGCAGTTACAACTTCTGGCCATAGCTGCATCTGCAAAAGATAACGTCAATATTATTATTGATAAAATTGAGCTTGTAAAAAATTATTAGGTTGGACGGGGATATCCTTATTTGAGGCTGAAAAAGCGGAGGTCATTATGAACAGTAAGTTTCTGGATAAAGATGAAAAATTAGAAGCTACTCAAAAACTCAAACAAATAGCAGGTAGAGTTAAGGGTATTTCCAAAATGATAGAAGAGGAAAGAGATCATAAAGATATCCTTATGCAGATTTCTGCTACCAGTGAATCACTACGCAGCATTTCAAAGTTAATAATAAAAAATCACCTTAAAACCTGTGTCGCAAATGGATTAGTTGCTATAAATAGGGCTTGCTGACGCAGCCCAGCAAACCATGTTCACAGGCACAAAATAAAGGTAAAATAAGAGTATTCCAAAACAGGAAAATAAAAGAAAGTGCAAAGCTTTAATGGGATTATGTACCAAAAGAGTTCTTTTGTTTTTTTGATGATTGGGCTGCGTCAGCAAGCCCTAAATAAAGATAAACGAGAACGCACTTATAAAGAGGTAATGGATATTATCTATACTTATGTAAAGTAAATTTGCTGTCTACAGTTTATTTAGACATCCTGCAGATCTTCCAGAACTGTTAAACATATTTTTTTAGCTATTTCTTTATTATTATTAAAACATGAAAGATTTTTCTTTATTTTTTTCAACTGATCTTTATCGTAATAATATTTACATATTTCTTTTGCTATTATCTCTGCATCAACAACACCAATAATCTCAGGCACAATTCCTTTACCTGCAACTCTATTAGGTAATGAATAGTACATTTTCCTTTTAGCCATAATCATCACTATAATAGTTTTTATTATACGACCTGCAAAAGGAAGATTTCCGATTAATCCGGCCACTCCATCTAAAATAATTAACTCCGGTCTATTTAACGGTAGAAATACTAACATAGGAAGATTCATATACATTGCTTCAGCATTATTCGTGCCTGGAATAGTTACTAAAAAATCAGATATTGACATTAATTCCAGGGAATCTCCTCTTAAAACAATAAAGTCGGAAAGGTCAAATTCATCGCCAGCAGCTTTAAAGTCCTGGTCACTAATAAAAGGTGATACAAGTAATACTGGAGAAAAATTTTTATCCTCTGACTTAATTAAATTTACAGCATCTCTCATTAAAGGTATTAGATTCATAAAATGTTGTTTTCTAGAACCACAAAAAAATAGACAGTACTTTCTATTTTCCAAGCCATATTTTT
>JAAEMD010000005.1 GCA_024225875.1 bacterium | reverse complement strand
TATAGAGAAACGCTCTCTTTCAGAGGCCGACTCCACAGCAAACATGGCAAACTTGAAGCTTACTCAATTATTATATTCTGATGCTGCCAGATATTATCGCAAGGCTATAGAACTAGTACCTAAAGGATGTAATAAGGAATTAAGGGATTACCTGAATGGTGAAGGATATGCATATTTTCTGGCTGGAAAATATGAAAAGGCTTTACCGTTGTTCAAGGAGGCTTTAGAAAATCATAAAAAATTACTTCCAGCAAACTATCAGTACATTGTAAAAATTTTTAATTATATCGCAATGACGCATCACAAATTGGGGCAATATAAAGACGCACACGATTATTATACGAAATGTCTCGACATAAATAAGGATAAAAAG
Source organism: bacterium (assembly GCA_024225875.1). Classification (GTDB taxonomy): domain Bacteria; phylum Margulisbacteria; class Marinamargulisbacteria; order JAAEMD01; family JAAEMD01; genus JAAEMD01. The sequence goes on along the minus strand of JAAEMD010000005.1, from coordinate 239 downwards.
CCTCTTGAATACGCTGATAGCCTGAAAAACATGGCAATATTATATCTTGATACTGGAGACTATGAAAAAGCAGAACCTTTGTTTAAAAAGAGCAGACAGATATTTGGAAAAAATTCTGACAAAAATCGACCTGAATATGCCGATGTTCTAAAAGGGTTAGCAAGATTATACCATAGAATGGGGCAATACAAAAAATCAGAAATTCTTTTTCAGGAATGCCTATCGGTGGTTAAGAAAAC
>JAAEMD010000004.1 GCA_024225875.1 bacterium | reverse complement strand
ATCTCCAAACAAAATTACTAACTTTTTTAAGAAAAAAGAAGTTGCTTACGCTGCCTAGTTATTATCTACTACTTTAGGTACGGAGTAATAAAATTATCAGCGCAAAATCAAGTAAAATGAAAAAAGATATCAACTATAATAAAGATGACGTAGTAATTGAAAAAACAGTTCTAAAGTCTATAAAAAAACAAAGTGATGTAAAAGAGGAGTCCAGGTTATCCAGTGAACTGCTTAATAACCTGGATAAACTTCATGATGGCATGAAAACACCAACTACTCTAGTCATATCATTAATGTTCATGCTGGACACTTTTGATAACCCCAATAAAACATTAACTTATAAGAGATATCTGGACTATAGAGATCCTAAGGCGCCTTTAAAGTATTTAAAGTTATTAGAAAAATTCTTACAAAAGAAAGGAATCCAGGTTCTGCATAAAAGTCCCTTTACTCTGGCTGTTTGTTGTTTTATTAACAAGTTTGTTATTGCTAACAGCCGTTTAAGTATTGACGCCAAAAACTGGTTAGTGCAAGAAGTTAATGGCTTAGGACTTAAATTTGAATTGAAATCTGATTCGACAATGAATTATGAAAATGATGATGATTTATTCTGGGGACATGATTTGAAAGACTATATAGAAAACTTAAATGTCCTTGCGGGTTCTAATGGCATTCAAAGTAAACTTAACTTCTCATATGAATAGTTATGAACGAAGAAAATTCAGATGATCAGATCTAAACAACCAGGGGACAGACTCATATAGCTGTCCCAAAGTAAAATGTCTGAGTACAGTGTACTGGCGTACATAAACGAAGCTATTTGAGAACTTTAAGTGTCGGATATTTTGCTTTGAAACAGCTATCAGCTCTAAAATAAACATACAATACGTACATAAAGTTACGATTTATCAGTATATATTGGCTTAAAAGCAAAAATGGCTGGTAATCTGGCAATAACTTCGAACTTAGAACTTAGAACTTAGAAGTTTCAGCCTCATTGCCCATCAACACTATTGTGGGCCAGTTTAAAATTGTTTTTTATCTTAAGGCTTTATATTGAAGTATTCTTAACTGATGGCAGTGATTATGATATTTTATGATAATAAAAAAGGTAAAGTTTTTTGTCTGACAGCTATACTTTTGTTATTGTAATTAAGTATTAAAGAGGAGAAGAATGAAAAAAATAATTCTGGTGGCAGCTGCCAGGCCTAACTTTATGAAGATTGGTCCGGTTGTAAGAGAATTGAAAAGGTATCCTGATTTATTTGAGTCGATTATTGTCCATACAGGACAGCATTATGATAAGAACATGAGTCATACATTCTTCGAACAGCTTAACATACCCCTGGCCGATATAAATCTGGGAGTTGGCTCAGGATCACATGCCTGGCAGACAGCTGAAGTAATGAAAAGGTTTGAAGAAGTTGTACTTAAGGAAAGACCGGACCTGGTAGTTGTGGCCGGTGATGTTAATTCAACAATGGGCTGTAGTATAGTTGCTGCAAAACTACATGTTCCGGTGGCACATATTGAGGCGGGTCTAAGAAGTTTTGATCGCAGGATGCCGGAGGAAATCAACCGGCTGGTTACAGATGCTGTTGCTGATATTTTATATACTCCATCACAGGATGCTGACAGACAGCTGTTAAAAGAAGGTGCCGTAAAAGAAAAGATAGTGTTTGTTGGTAATGTAATGATTGATACACTGGAAAATCAACTTAAAGAAGTAAAAGTAGCCCGGTTTTATAAAGATATTGGACTGGTAAAAGGAAATTATGTGCTTTTGACTCTTCATAGACCTTCAAATGTTGATATTGAGAAAGTGTTTTCTGGAATATGGGGTGTTATTGATAAAATTTCTCAGGATACAAAAGTTATATTTCCTATCCACCCAAGAACAAGGAAGAAAGTTTCTGAGTTTGGTTTCAGATATAAATCATTTTCTAATAGTATAGAAGAGGGGGTTATAAATCTGCTTGACCCGCTTGGTTATAATGAAATGTTAAGCCTGACTATGAATGCAGGTATGGTTTTAACAGATAGCGGCGGCTTACAGGAAGAAACCAGTTATTTAGATGTGCCATGTATAACAATTCGTGATAATACAGAGCGACCAGTAACTGTTACTAATGGCACAAACTATTTAGCAGGTACTGATCCAGAAAATATTTACAGGGCATATAAAAATATAATAAACGGTAATAATAAAAGAAAACAGGAGCTCAAATACTGGGATGGTAAAGCCGCGCATAGAATTGTAGAGCATTTAAAGCAATTTTTATTCATTTAGTTTTAAGTTAATATAAAGTTCAGTGAAAAAATATTTAGATAATTTTAATGAGCAGTTAACCAGATATTTGCCTGCCAGCAGGCAGCTGTTTTTTTACTGGAAGGGCAGGGTCGCTCTCTACTCGATATTAAAGAGCGCTGGCATTTCTTCTGGTGATGAGGTTATCCTGCCTGCTTATACCTGTGTGGTAGTCCCTAATCAAATTATTTATCTGGGAGCTAAACCTGTTTATGTAGATGTAGACAGACAGACATATAATATGGATGTTTCAAAATTAGCAGAAGCAATAACTGAGAAAACAAAAGCTGTAATTTGTCAGAATACCTATGGATTATCATCAAACCTGGAAGAGATAGCCGCAATAGCAAAAGCCTGTAAATTATTGACAATTGAAGATTGTTGTCATGGTTTTGGCGGAACATATAAGGGTAAGCCCAATGGAAGTTATTGTGATGCTGCTTTTTTTTCAACACAGTGGAACAAACCTTTTTCAACTGGATTAGGTGGGTTTGCGTTAATTAATAATCAGACAATTTTTGATAAAATGAGCAGCTTGTATAATCAGAAATCAGAGCCCGGTTTTAAAGCAGAGCTGGTTTTAAGGGTTTTATATTTTGTCAGAAGGTATTTTTTATGTGATAGTTCTTACTGGCTTCTGTTAAGACTTTATAGATTCTTAAGCAGGCATAATCTTATTATTGGTTCTTCTCAAGGTATAGAAATAACCTCAACAGATATTCCGGATAACTTTTTTAGAGGTTTTAGCACTGCTCAGGCCAGAGAAGGCTTGAAGAATTTGAAAGAACTGCCATATGTGATGGAATTAAGAAAGAATAATGCCAGGCATTATAATGAATTTTTGATGCGTAACGGGAAAGTACATATTAAAAAAGAACATTTTAAAAACCATTCTTTTTTGAAATATCCGATTCTGGTTAATGATAGAAAGAAGTTTTTTGCTCTGGCAGAAAAATCTAAAATAAGGCTTGGTGACTGGTTTATTTCACCTCTTCATCCTGTAGAATCAGGTTTTGATAAATGGTATTTTGAAACAGACAGGTATCCCATTGCTGTTGAACTGGCTGACAAAGTTGTAAATATTCCAACAGATATTAAAAATCCGGAAAATGTATTAAAATTCTTAGAATCTAATATGGGTTTAATAGAGTAAAGTAAACGGATTATATTTAAGATGAAAAAGGAGTTGTTTAAATAATGAAAGGGATAATTCTTGCTGGCGGCAGTGGTACCCGTTTGTATCCGATAACGATACCGACACTAAAGCAGTTATTGCCAGTCTATGATAAGCCGATGATTTATTACCCGCTATCAACTTTAATGTTAGCAGGAGTAAACGAGATATTAATTATATCAACACCAAAAGATCTGGGACGATATCAGGATCTTTTTGGAGACGGAAAACATTTAGGACTTAGCTTCTCATATGCAGTTCAGGATTCTCCTAAAGGTATAGCGGACGCTTTAATTATTGGTGAAGAGTTTATTGATGGTGATAGTGTCTGGCTTGTTTTGGGAGATAATATATATTTTGGCCAGAATTTGACGGAATTATTAAAAGAAACAGCCAGACAAAAGTCAGGCGCTGCAGTTTTTGGCTATTATGTAGCTGATCCAGAAAGCTATGGAGTTGTTGAGTTTGATAGTGATGGTAAGGCTGTTTCTATTGAAGAAAAGCCCGGGATACCCAGGTCTAACTATGCTGTTACAGGTCTCTATTATTATGATAAGGATGCTTCGAAAATTGCCAGATCAATAAAGCCATCAGCCAGAGGAGAATTGGAAATTACATCTGTTAATAATGTATATTTAAAAAGGGGAGAGTTGAATGTAAAACTTATGGGCCGGGGATATGCCTGGTTAGACACTGGTACCCATAATGCTCTTTTAGACGCAGCTAATTTTGTGAAAATTGTAGAGGAAAGGCAGGGCTTAAAAATAGCCTGTATCGAAGAAATAGCCTACAGAGAGGGTTATATCGATAAAAAACAATTAACTGAATTAGCCCGTCCTCTGATAAAAACAGGTTATGGTCAGTATTTAATGGATATAATTAAAGAGTAAAAAAGGAGTGAGCAATTGAAAATATTAGTTACCGGTGGAGCTGGCTTTATAGGTAGTGAGTTTATCAGGCAGGGAGTAGATAAAGGTTTAGACCTTTGTGTTATTGATAATCTTGCTTATGCAGGTGATCTGGAAAGAATAAAGGATGTTAAAAACAGAATAAGATTTTTTAAGGCAGATATTGCTGATAAAAACTCCATGGAGAAGATTTTTGAGGAAGAAAAACCGGATACAGTTGTTCACTGGGCGGCAGAAAGTCATGTGGATAGAAGTATTCTGGATGCCTCACCATTTATTGATACAAATGTAAGGGGTACTCAGGTTGTGCTTGATGCAGCCAGAAAGACCGGGCTGGAGAAATTTATTAATATTTCTACAGATGAGGTGTATGGCGAACTTGGAGAAGAAGGCCAGTTTTATGAAAATACACCACTTGATCCGAACTCTCCTTATTCGGTTAGTAAAGCATCGGCAGATATGATGGGAAGAGCTTATTATCATACTTATGGGTTACCTGTTATTACAGTCAGGCCGTCAAATAATTATGGTGCCTGGCAGTATCCTGAAAAACTGATTCCAGTTGTTATTTTAAAAGCACTGAATAATGAGAAAATACCTGTTTATGGCCAGGGCTTGAATGTTAGAGAGTGGCTGTATGTTTCCGATTGTGCTCAAGCTGTATATGCTTTGATCGAAAAAGGTAATAAAGGTGAAATATATAATACAGGCAGCGGGCAGGAGAAGAGAAATATTGATGTTGTTAAAGCTATACTAAATATACTTGATAGACCAGAAAGTTTAATAGAATTTGTCAAAGATAGACTGGGCCATGATTTCAGATACTCATTGAATACCGGAAAGATTAATAAGGAGGTCGGCTGGTCAGCTCAGGTTAAATTTGAAGAAGGTATAAGTAAAACAGTATCATGGTATGTTGAAAACATTAAATGGGTAGAACAGAAACTGGATTTTTTGAAAGAATACTGGAAAAAAGTTTATTAAAAATAAGAAGTGCAGTCATGAATTTTTTTTAAGAAGAAAAATTATCAAGCAGGAGGTTTGTTATGAAGCAGGCTAGAGAGGATGTAAAGCAGATATTATCTAATAATGTTACGTTTTACCAGGATTTTCCTGAAAAAGGTATCCTGTTTAAAGATTTAAACCCTGTTTATCAGAACCATAAATCTTTTTCTATACTTATTGAGTATATGGCATCTTTGTCCAGTCGTTTCAGGAGTATAGATTATATTATAGGTATTGAAGCCAGAGGTTTTATCCTGGGATCAGCTTTAGCACAAAAGCTTAAATGCGGTTTTATCCCGCTACGTAAAAAGGGGAAGCTTCCAGGTGAAGTTAAATCAATTAAATATAGTCTGGAGTATGGTACTGACTGCCTGGAAATGCAGGTAAACAGCTCACTAAAAGAGTCACGTGTTTTACTTATTGATGATGTTTTTGCGACTGGCGGTACAGCTAAAGCAGCAATTTCATTATTAAAAACGATGGCTTCTTATGTTGCAATCGGTATTATTCTGGATATCGGGCTGTGTGATATTAATACACTGGAAACTGATTATTTTGTGGTGCTTGATAACTAATATAGAGAGGTTTTGCTGTGAAAATACCATTCCATAAAGCTTGTATAGGAGATAATGAAATAGAGTCAGTAGTAGATACCTTAAAGTCAGGGTGGCTTACTATGGGGCCTAAAACTGTAGAGTTTGAAAAGAGATTTAGAAATTTTACTGGTGCCAGACATGCAGTTTCGCTTAATTCTGCAACAGCAGCTTTACATTTAGCACTAAAAGCGGTTGGTATTAAGCCTGGAGATGAGGTTATTCTGCCAACTAATACATTTATTGCTACAGCTGAGGTTGTAACTTATTTTGATGCGGTTCCTGTTTTATGTGATATTGATGATAAGATGCTGAATATTGATGTCAAGAAAATTAATGAGTTAATTACTGATAGAACAAAAGCTATAATACCGGTCCATTTTGCTGGAACAGCCTGCGATATGGACGAAATACTGGCTATTGCAAAAAAGAATGATTTATTTGTTATAGAAGATGCTGCTCATGCGGTACCTGCAACATATAAAGGGAAGAACATAGGAACTTTAGGTGATATTACCTGTTTTTCTTTTTATGCTACCAAAACACTTGCTACAGGAGAGGGAGGTATGGCTACTACTGATAATGAACAGTATGCCAGGAAGATTAAGATTAACCGGTTACATGGTATAAGCAGGGATGCATGGGACCGTTACTCAGAATCAGGTGACTGGTATTATGAAGTAGTAGATAATGGTTATAAATATAATTTAACTGATATTTGTTCTGCTTTAGGTCTTATCCAGTTAGAAAAACTGGAGTGGATGAGAGATAAAAGAGCGGAGATTGCGGGAAAGTATACAGCCGCTTTTAAGGATACAGTTATAAAGACTCCTTTTGTACCGGCAGACAGGGAGTCAGCCTGGCACTTATATGTTATCAGGGTTCAAAATAGAAATGAGCTTATAAAGAAACTGAAGGAAAAAGGGATATCTACTTCAGTACATTTTATACCTGTTCATAAACATCCATATTATAAAGAAAAGTATAAGTTTATCGATAGCAAATATTCTGTAGCCAATGCCTGCTTTGAACAGTATCTATCTTTACCTGTTTACCCTGATTTAACAGATGTACAGATAGATTATATTATAGATACAGTCATTAAATACGCCAGATAAAGATGCAATGAAATCAGGCTTTTATGTAAACTATATAAAAAGAATTATGGACTTTGCTCTGGCATTAACCGGACTATTTATTTTAAGCCCGGTATTGTTTTTTGTTGCAGTTTTGATAAAGTGTACTTCCAGAGGGCCGGTGTTTTTTCGTCAGGAAAGAGTAGGCCGCGATTTTAAGCTGTTTACATTTTATAAATTTAGATCCATGTACTATGATGCAGATAAAAAAGGTCCTGGTGTTACCAGTCAGTGTGACCCTCGTATAACCAGTGCTGGCAGGTGGTTGAGGCGTACAAAACTTGATGAGCTGCCGCAGTTAGTAAATGTATTACTTGGAGATATTTCTTTGGTAGGTCCCCGCCCTGAACTGGAAAAATATATTGTAAAACACAGGAAGGATTATCAGGATATATTAAAAGTTCGACCAGGTATTACTGATTATGCTGCTATCGATTATATTGAAGAAGAAAGAGTACTTTCAAAATTTGAGGATAAAGAAAAAGGTTATCTGGAAGAGGTTTTGCCAGAGAAAATTGCTTTGTATAAAAAATATATAGATGAAGCAGGCTTCTGGACAGATATGAAAATATTATTTAGAACAGTATTAAAAATGGTTAAAAGGTAACTATTTATTTTATATAAACTGGTTAGATTTTTTTCAGTAATAAAATTTCTTTTTCCAGATCTCCGGAAATTGCTTTTTTTTCAGTAATTATTGCTTTGATAAGTCTGGCAGGTGTTATATCAAAAGCAGGATTTAGCACTTTTACATTGTCAGCTATGATATTTATACTGTTGATATGAGTTACTTCTTCTGGACCCCTTTCTTCAACAGGTATATCATTGCCGGTACTGGCATTAAAATCAATAGTTGATACAGGCGCTGCTACATAAAACGGAATATTATGATAATCAGCACAAATCGCTAGACTATAGGTACCTATTTTATTGGCAGTATCCCCGTTTAAAGCTATTCTGTCAGCACCAGTAATCACTATATCTATAACCCCCTTTTTCATAAAGTGTGCAGCCATGCTGTCTGTTAGTACTGTTACCGGTATATTATCCTTTTGTAGTTCGAAGGCTGTTATTTTACCACCCTGAAGTCGAGGACGGGTTTCATCAGCATATACCATGTTGATTCTATTTTCAGAGGCTAACTCCCTTATAACGCCAAGTGCAGTGCCCCAGTAAACTGTTGCCAGAGAACCTGCATTGCAGTGTGTAAGTACATTGATTTTATCTTTCTTTTTGATTATTTCAGCGCCATTTTTACCTATGGATCTGTTTGTAGTGATATCTTCATCAGCGAGTTTTTTTACAAAAGTCCATATTTCTTTTTGTAGAAGTTTAATATCTGTAAATTGACCTGCGAATTTAACAGTATTATCTATGCCCCAGCTTAAATTTACTGCGGTTGGTCTGGCATTTTTAAGTTTTTGGCCGGCATTAACAATATTGTTTAAGGTCAGCTGGTTAGAGTTATGATTTTTTATGTAAAGTGCGATGCCGGCAGCAGCAGCTACGCCAATTGCCGGGGCGCCCCGGACTATCATATTTTTGATCGCACTGAACATTTCTTCAATATCTTTTATTTCAACTGTTGTTAGTTTATAAGGAATTTTAGTCTGGTCAATCAGGAAAACCCGGTCGTTCTTAATCTCAATAGTTTTTGGCAGCATAGTAACCCCCTTTTATTTTAAGGAACTTCTTTAAGAATACAGGAAAATACGATAATGTAAAATGCGTTTGCTCTCATTTTATCAGGGCTGTTTTTACAATTTAAGTGACGTATAGCTGATCCAAAGTAAAATGTCCGACACTGACGTTTTCAAATGACTTCGTTAATGTACGCCAGTACACAGCACTCAGACATTTCAATTTGTACCAGCTATAGTAAGATAGTTTATTTTACAGGCCGATTCAGTTACTGACAAAAATTTATAAGCATCATCAAGAGATGGCCCCCAGGCAAAAACTCCATGTTTTGCAATTATAATACTGTGTGAATTATGAACATAGCTTCTTATTTGATCAGCTATATTTTTTGATGCTATCGTATTTTCAATACTAAGTACAGGAATACTGCCTAAATAATACTTCCCTTCATCATCATACGGGATTAAATCCCGGCCTTTATCTGCCATAGCAATAGCATACGGGGCATGGGCATGTGTTATAGAGTTGATATCCGGGTTAGCCTTATATATTGCACGATGAACAATGAGCTCAATAGAAGCATATCTATCAGCCACTTTATTTACATTGAGCTCTGTTCTTATGATATCACTTATTTTTAGCTGATCCAGACTGCTGCCTGTTCTGGTTATATAAATATAATTATTTTTTTTGATACTTATATTACCGCTGTGTGAATTATTAAGGCCTGCAAGAAAGCATTTTCTACCGACCTGTTTTATTTGTTGATGAATATTTCTTTTTATCAGGAAATTAATCATTGAACCTTGATGCTTTTAGAGTTTCTTTACAAGAACATGGCAGATCAGGTGGAAGATTTTTGATAATACTGAATAATAATAATTTTAAGTTTGACAGGTTACGTTCAAATACTTCGATAATACTTTTAACATCAGTTGGTGCAGCCTCATGCTCCAGGCCACAGTCATAATCAGTTATTAATGAAATATTCATATAGCATATTTCCAGTTCTCTTGCTAAAACAACTTCAGGGTACTGTGACATATTTATGATGTCAAACCCGCTTTCAGAGAACCACTTTGACTCGGCTTTTGAAGAGAATCTTGGTCCATTAATTACAACAACAGTTCCTGTTTTATGGAATGGTATTTTTAGATCTTCAGCTGATTTCCGGGCAATTGTCCGTAGTTCAGGGCAATAAGGTTCTGCACAGGATATATGTGTAGTTACCGGTCCATCATAGAAAGTATCTTTCCGGCCATTAGTTCTGTCGATAAATTGATCGCAAAATACCAGTTCACCGGGCTTTATTTGTGTCTGGAGTGATCCTGCAGCACATGGGCCGAATAACTGTTTTACTCCAAGTTCTTTCATTGCCCATAAATTAGCTCTATAGTTAATTTTATGAGGAGGATATATATGGTCAACTCCATGTCGGGGTAGAAAGGCTACTCTTTTCCCTTCAACTGAGGCTATAAATATAGAGCTGCTGGTAATACCATAGGGAGTATCTATTTTAACTTCACTAATATTTTCTCCGAATTTATAAAAACCGCTTCCGCCAAAAATACCTGTTGATACCTTTTCCATAACACTTACTCCTTATAAAAATCTTTGTTCAAAACAGAAAAGTTCTGTTTTCAGAGTCTGATTATATTGTCAGTATTAAAATTTTTAGTAGCATTTCTGGTGTCAATAATCAGCCGGGCCTTTTTTGTTATATAGTCTATATCGAAATATGAGTGATGTGTAATAATTACAAGGCAATCGTTTTTTGATATATTTTCTTCAGAAAGCTCCTGGGAATAGAAAGTATTATCGCCAAGTTTAACTTCAGGAATAAAGTTATCATGATACTGTATATTAGCGCCCAGTTTCTGGAGTTTCATAATGATATCTAAAGCCGGTGATTCGCGAACATCATTAATATCTGCCTTGTAAGCTACTCCAAGTATTAAAATTCTTGAACCGTTAATACTTTTCTTATGCTGGTTCAGTCCGAGCGTGACTTTAGTTGTTACATATTCTGGCATTGAGCTGTTTATTTCATCTGCTAACCCTATGAATTTAGCATCATAGTTTAGTGTTTTCAGCTTCCATGATAGATACAGGGGATCGATTGGTATACAGTGACCGCCAAGCCCTGGCCCTGGAAAAAAAGGCATAAAACCAAAGGGTTTTGTTGCTGCTGCTTCTATTATTTCCCAGGCATTTAGTCCCAGTTTATTGCACATCAGCACTATTTCATTGGCCATGCCTATATTAACTGAGCGAAAAGTGTTTTCCAGCAGCTTTACCATTTCTGCACTTGAAGGGGAAGATACGGTTACTATTTTATTAATAACCTGTTCGTAAATAAGCGCCCCTGTTTTAGTGCATTCCTTAGTTACTCCGCCCAGGACCTTTGGGGTATTTTTTGTAGTATATATTTTGTTTCCAGGGTCAACACGTTCAGGTGAAAAAGCAAGGAAAAGGTCCCTGCCAATAATAAGCCCGGTTTTTTCCAGTTGAGGTTTAATGACCTCTACAGTCGTTCCAGGATAGGTTGTGCTTTCCAATATTATAATTTGTCCTTTTTTCAGGTTCGGAATGATAGATTCAAGAGCAGCTTCAATATAAGATATATCAGGGTCTTTACTTTTGTTTAGTGGTGTCGGAACACAGATGCTGATGGAGTCAACCTCTTTCAAAGCAGAAAAATCAGTGGTTGCGGATAGTTTTTTTCTGGAGACCTGTTTTTCTATTTTCTGATCCTTTATATCTATAATATAGGACTTGCCCATGTTGATTAGATCAACCTTTTCCTGTGCAATATCGAACCCGATAACTTCTATATCAGCTTCAGCAAATTCACAAGCTAATGGTAGTCCGACGTAGCCAAGACCGATGACACCGACTTTAAGTGATTTATTATCAATTTTTTGTTTTATTGTGTTGAGTCCCATTTATTGCTCCTTAATAGTTAGCAGGGAATAGAATTCTTTCTACGCCTTCAATAATTATATGTAAGATTATCATATGTATTTCCTGAATTCTATCGCTGGTTTTTTCAGGTATAATAAACTCAAAATCACAAATCTGCTTTAACTTTCCCCCGTCTTTTCCCAGTAGAGCGAATGTTTTCATTTCCAGCTCTTTTGCTTTTTTTACGGCATTGATAATATTTTGTGAATTACCACTGGTAGAAAGTCCAATCAGTAGATCGTTTTTTTGACCATAAGCCTCTACACTGCGGGCAAATATGTTATCAAAACCAAAATCATTTGCTGCACAAGTTATGTGAGATGGGTCAGAAATTGCGATTGCAGGTAAAGCTTTTCGATTCTTGCGAAATCGACCGGTAAATTCTTCAGCAAAATGCATAGCATCGCACATACTGCCACCATTTCCGCAAATCAGAACTTTATTACCATTATTAAAACAATTCGCTATCAACTCTGAAATATTAATCACTTTATTTATGTTTGCCCCATCCTGATAAAAGCTGTTTAAAGCTTTTATTGAATTTTCAAATGATTCTTTTAAAAGTTTTTTCATAGAGGCTCCTTTGTAAAAATATCATTTCCTTTTGAGTCTATAGCGACAACTGCTGGAAAGTTTTCTACATATAGTTTAAATATTGCTTCTGACAGAAGATCCTTATAAGCGATGCATTCTGCTTTTAAGATTTTATTATGATACAGTGCTCCACAGCCGCCAAAAGCAGAAAGGTAAAGCCCTTTGTTTTTCTTAATTGCTTTAAGCACATTCTTATTTCTTAAACCCTTACCTATACAAACCTTAAAGCCATTTTCTACTAATAAAGGCGTGAACTGGTCCATTCTGGCTGATGTTGTTGGTCCGCAGGATCCTATAACTTCTCCTGGTCTGGCAGGAGACGGTCCGGCATAGTATAAGACTGAGTTGACCGGGACAGGCAGGCTCTTATTTGCCAGTATTGCGTCTGTAAGTTTTTTATGGGCCTGATCACGGGCAGTATAGATTGTCCCGGTTAGTTCAACATAATCTCCACTGTTAAGATCATTGATAATGTGTTGAGCTATCGGTGTGTTAATTTTTATTATCATATCACTATGGTCTTTGTTCTTACTGCATGACAGCCAATATTAACGGCAACTGGCAGGCCTGCAATATGGCAGGCATACTCTTTGATTTTGATATCGATACAGCTGAGGTTGCCACCCAGCCCCAGAGGCCCTGTATTTAAATTATTAGCTTCAGTAAGGATTTCCTTTTCCAGTGTTGCAAGGTGTTTCTTTTTATTGTGTTTCCCGACTGGCTCTAAAAGAGCTTTTTTGGCAAGTTCACAAGCTTTGTCCATAGTACCACCAAGCCCGATACCAATAAAAAATGGAGGGCAGGCATTGGGACCAGCTTCTTTAATAACTTTTAAGACGAAATCTTTAATATCATTTATTGAAGCAGTTGGGTTTAACATGCTGACTTGTCCTTTATTTTCGCATCCGAACCCTTTTGCAATACAGGAAAATTTTATTTTGTCTCCCTCTACTATTGAATAATTAATAATACCAGGTGTATTTGTTGCTGTGTTTTTACGTATAATCGGATCTTCAACAATGGATTGTCTTAAAAAGCCGTCTTTACTGCCTTTTTTAATGCCTTCCTGAATGGCAGCATCCAGGCTTCCATCGGTGATATGCACTTCTTGTCCTATTTCACAAAAAATTATTTCAAAGCCAGTATCCTGGCAGTAAGGTACTTTTTTGTCCTGTGCGGTTACTGCATTTTCAATTAGCTTTAACAGGTTTTTTTTTGCATTTTCATCTTTTTCTTTTATTATAGCATTTTTGAAAAAATCCATAATATCAGGACGAAGATATAAAGCTGTTACTTTAACCAGGTCAGATACTTTTTCAGTAATTACAGTGGTTGAGATATTTCGCATAACTGATAATTATAGTATGTGTTTTTTAAAAAAGTAATTATTTGTATTTTTATAATTAAATTAAAAAAACAGGCCATATTTTAATATGAATCCGGCAAATACTATAGAAACAATAGTCATCAGCTTAATTAAAATATTAAGAGAAGGGCCGGCAGTATCTTTAAAGGGATCGCCTATTGTATCACCAATAACAGCTGCTTTATGAGCATCTGTTCCTTTGCCCCCGAACTGCCCGGATTCAATGTATTTTTTTGCATTATCCCATGCTCCCCCTGAGTTATTCAGGAAAATAGCTAAAGAGAACCCTGAGACAAGAGCACCAGACAACAATCCTATTACACCAGCAACATTCAAAAAATAACCTGTGGCAATTGGTGATAAGATGGCTAGAAGTGAAGGTAGCAGCATTGCTTTTTGAGCGCCGGATGTGGATATATCGACACATCTTGCATAATCAGGTGTAGCCTCTCCAGTTAGTATACCCTTGATTTCTCTAAATTGACGTCTGACTTCTTTAACCATTTCACTGGCAGCATTGCTTACAGCTGTAATAGTTAAGGCACAAAATACAAAAGCAAGCATAGATCCGAGAAAAAGACCGGCCAGGAACTTTGGATTAATGATATTGATTCTGAAAATATCTACCAGCGCCGGTATATCTAAATCACTGATGAAATGAACAGCTTCGTTTTTAGAGGCCAGTAACTCTGAATTAGTAAAACCCATATTTCCTATATAGTGGGTGCTTTTGCCTGCTAATTTACTTAAACTTATTTTTATAGAGTCAAGATATGCTGTGATTAAAGCCAGAACAGTTAAAGCGGCAGAACCAATAGCAAAGCCTTTTCCTGTTGCCGCTGTTGTATTTCCTAAGGAATCAAGAGCATCTGTTCTTTCCCTTACCTCTTCAGGCAGTCCTGCCATTTCAGCATTTCCTCCTGCATTATCGGCAATTGGTCCGAAGGCATCGGTCGCTAATTGAATACCAAGTGTTGAAAGCATACCAATTGCAGCAAAAGCAATCCCGTATATACCAAATGAGACATCTGTAAGTCCTCCGGATAGTGTATAAGAAATAATAATGCCGGCAACTATAACAATTACTGGAATGCCGGTGGAAATCATTCCTGTTGATATACCGGTTAGTATTGTACTTGCCTGGCCGTCCTGACTGAATTCAGCTATTTTTTTTGTTGGATTAAAGTTTGATGAAGTATAATATTCTGTAGCCTGACCAATAATAATGCCCGCTATTAAACCAGTTACAACTGAACCAAATACACCCCAGCTTATTAAACCGATTTTTACCAGTGCAACAAGGAAAATGAGTGTGAGTATTGAAGCAAGCCCTGTACCCATTAGTAGAGAAAGCAGTAAATCTTTCTGGGTAGCATCTTCTTTTGTTCTAACGTAGAAAATACCTGCTAAAGAAAAAATTATTCCTCCGCCTGCTACAATCATAGGGGCTGTTATCAGCTCAATGCCGCCTTTAGTTAAAGCCAGTGATGCCCCAAGTGCAGCGGCTGCCAGTATTGATCCGCAATAAGACTCATATAGATCTGCTCCCATGCCCGCAACATCGCCAACATTATCGCCAACATTGTCTGCTATGGTTGCCGGATTTCTGGGATCATCTTCAGGGATTCCAGCCTCTACTTTTCCCACAAGGTCAGCTCCGACATCTGCGGCTTTAGTGAAAATACCACCGCCAACTCTGGCAAAAAGGGCCATTGCTGAAGCGCCCATAGCGTAGGTAAGAAGAATAGAGGTTATTTCTATCTGTTTTACTTTTTGAAACATCTGATCTTTAACCAGGCCAGGCTCCCAGGCTGTAATACCCAGTTTTATGAATAGAGATTCAGCTGTACCAAATATATTATTATCAAAAATAAAATTTAATATAAAGTACCAGCAGCAGATACCCAGTAACCCAAAGCCCACAACCATCAGTCCCATAATCGCTCCACCCCTGAAAGCTACTTTTAAGCCGCTATTTAGAGATTTTTGACAGGCTGCCGCTGTTCTTGCCGAGGTATTAGTAGCAGTTTTCATTCCTAAATAACCTGATAATCCTGATAAAACACCTCCACTCAAGAAAACAAAAGGAACAAAAGGGTTCTGCAGACCCATAAGTGACATAACTCCTAAAGTTATAAATATAATCATAAACACAACTGTTATAGTAGTATATTGTCTTCTTAGATAGGCCATAGCTCCATCTTTGATATATCCTGCGATTTCTTTCATTCTATCAGTGCCTTCTGATAGAGTTATTAAATATTTGTACAGTACCAGAGCGAAACCAAGTGCAGTTAGTGCTGATATGGGGGCAAGCCACCAGATTATAGAAGTAAATTGACACATAAAAAATTCTCCTTTTAAAAAAATAAAAGTATAAACCGGGATATTATATCAATAAAACTCCCTGCTGATAATGGCTAATAACTATTAAGACTGTTAAACTATTGCTGAGCAATTTTATGTAAAAGAAAAAAACCTGCCATGCCAATCACTATATTTGGCAGCCAGGCAGCTAACAGGGCAGGTATTGCATGTGCTAAACCAAGCCCGGTACTGATCCCCAGTAAAATATAATATATCAAAATAACAATTAAACTTATTCCGAGTCCTAAAGCAGAAGAGCTTCTATTTGGTTTCAAACCTACGGATGTTCCTAATATTGAGAATATAAGGCAGGCAAAGGGAACGGAATATTTTAGATGATAATTTACGATGTCTTTAATGGGGTCAGCACCTGTATTTTTTTTCATAATAATTCTTGCCTTAAGCTCTTTTCTTGTCATTTCTTCTATGTTCTTTTTTCTTTTTGTCAGGTCAACAGGATTGATTTTTATGTCAATATACTCTTTTTCAAACTCTATAACTGTAACCTGTGTTATATCTGTTGCCGGAAAGCTGTGCATAACACCATTAAAGAATATCCACTGCCCGGATTCCAGCCACTTCCCGGAGCCAGCTCTTACAATACGGGCAAGCTTACCTTTATCATACTCAGCGATTGTAATATTTTTCATTTTTTCATCTTTAACTTCACTGACATTTATTGTTCGAACAGGATCTTTTGTTATCGGGTCATACTCTGTGAAGTTTATGTTCTTTTTAATATTAGGAAGTTGTTTTTTTGTAAATGATCTCATTAAGTTTTCTGCTGAATTGGAAGATACGGGTACAACTGATTCGTTAAACCAGATAGCAAACAGACTAACAAAGAATCCTGTAATAATAACAGGTATTACTAATCTCCTGAAGCTGATACCTGTAGACCTGAAGGCCATTAGTTCATTATCTGAGCTAAGTCTGGAGAAGGCTAAGATAGAAGCAAGAAGCATAGACATAGGAAAAGAAAAAACTATTACATTAGGTAACTTATAGATAAATAACTGAACAACTTGTGTGTACGGGATGTTGTATGAAACAGCTGTCCCTATTAATGGGAATAGTACTGTACTGCCAGCAAGGATACAGCTAAAGGCAGCTATGCCGAAAATAAAGGGCCCTGTAAGCTCTTTTATTATATAGCTGTCAATAATTTTTAGTATTCTAAAGTTTGAAGTTATCACCAAGATAAAACTCTTTTGCTACTTTACTGGACGCAATTTCTTTGGAATTGCCGGATAAAATTAATTTGCCCTGATGGATCAGGTAGGCTCTATCAGTTATTGATAGTGTTTCACGTACATTATGATCAGTTATAATAATGCCAAGGCCTTTCTTTTTTAGAGATTTTATTATTTCCTGAATTTCGTTTACAGCTATAGGATCAATTCCTGCGAAAGGTTCATCAAGCAGTATAAAAGATGGATTTGTAGCAAGTGCTCTAACAATCTCAACCCTCCTTTTTTCTCCTCCTGAAAGTTCAATGCCCCTGGATTTTCTTAAGTGTAATAACCCCATTTCTTTTAACAGTTCAACAAGTTTTTCTTCATATTTTTCTGGCGGAATGTTTTTGACTATCTCCCATAAGGCTAAAACATTCTCTTCAACTGTCAGTTTTTTAAATATAGATGATTCTTGTGGAAGATAACCCAGCCCCAGTCTTGCTCTTTTAAACATAGGTATTCTGGTTATGTTGATATCATCGAAAAACACTTCTCCAGCCGCAGGTTTGATAAGCCCTATAATCATATAAAAAGTAGTTGTTTTACCGGCTCCGTTTGGCCCGAGTAACCCTACGATTTCTCCCCGGCTCATTGTGAGATTTACATCATCTACTACTTTTCGTCCATGATATATTTTAACTAAATTTTTTGCTTTTATCATAATATGGTGCCTGTCTTATTTAGACATTGTCAGAGGCCTTTTGATTTTGATAAATTGACCATCTTTATTCCATCTAAATATTCATCAATAATAATGTTTTTTAAATTACCTGAAGAACCCATTGTTTCCTTAATACGTTTCGAGCAGTCTTTTATATGGCTGATTACATGTTTTTCATCAGATCCATCTGCAAACCACTCGCTCAAGGCTTGAGATCCAATCATAATGCTGGTTAAGGGGCTGCTGATTTCATGGTGAAGCGTAACGTTTATTTGTTCAGGCAGCTTTTCTTTTTTTATTATATTCAGATCTATTAATATTTTCATAAGTTAAAATTATTGTAACAAGATTATTTGTTATTTTATAGAATTAAAAATTAACTACCTGCTCTATATCAGCCTTGCTGGATAAGTACAGTAAGGGCACACTATAGCTGATCCAAAGTAAAATGTCCGACACTTAAAGTTTTCAAATGACTTCGTTTATGTACGTCTGTGAAGCTGCACTCAGCCATTTAAACGGACAGTTCAATTTGTACCAGCTGTATAAACTTGAAGACAGGCTGTAAATAACAGAGTAAATCTAATTAAAAACTTCAAAGATCCTTTCAATGCAAACAGCTTTTCCTGTTTCTGTTTCAATAACACATTTGATACCGTTAAAAATACATTCATCATCCTTTGGTATTTCAAACCGGCTGGGCATTTGTGTAAGAAATTTTTTTATAACCGGCTCTTTTTTCATGCCCAGAATACTGTTTCTTGCTCCAGTCATACCGATGTCAGTAATATAAGCCGTTGATTTATGCAGGATTCTCTCATCAGCTGTCATTACATGGGTATGTGTTCCGTATATAAGAGAAACCTCTCCATCAAGGAACCAGCCCATGGCTTCTTTTTCAGATGTAGCTTCAGCATGGAAGTCTACTAAAATGATCGGGGTTTCTTTTTTAATCTGGTGAATATGATTTTTGATGCAATGGAATGGACAGTCATATTCACCAAGAAATACCCTTCCAATAAGATTAACAACCCCGATTTTTATAGTGTTAAGATTAAAAATCCTGTATCCGGCCCCCGGATTATCACTCGGAAAATTTAGAGGTCTGACCAGGCTCTTAAAGTAGCTGAAGTCCTGTAGAACAGATTTTTGCTGATATACATGGTTACCTGAAGTAAAAGCGTTGATATTTATGTTTTTTAAATCAATATAAGTGTTTCTTGTGAAACCAAATCCACCAGCAGCGTTTTCAATATTGCATACCGTAAAATCTATATTGTGCTTATCTTGAATGTTTTTTAAATTATTCTCAAGACATTCTCTACCTGGCTTTCCAACAACATCACCAAGACAAAGTATATTAATAAGTTTCATATTAAATAGATATCTACAAAAAATATATGGTTACTGTATCATCATTATTTTGCAACTCCGACTGCTCTTGTTTCACGGATAATAGATACTTTAACTTCTCCTGGATAATCAACATCTGACTCTATTTTCTTAGCAATATCTAAAGCTAATTTATAAGCAGCGGGATCATCAACTTCATCCGGTTTGACAACAACCCTTATTTCACGTCCTGCCTGGATAGCGTATGCCTTATCTATACCTTCAAAAGAATTTGCAACAGTTTCCAGTTTTTCAAGTCTTTTAATATATGTTTCAAGTGACTCGCGTCTGGCCCCTGGTCTGACAGAAGATATTCTGTCTGCTACCATTACCAGTATAGCTTCAACTGTTTCTGGTGCAACGTCTTCATGATGAGCTTCAATACAGTTTAGAACTTCTTCAGATTCATTAGCTTTTTCGCAGACTTCTTTACCCAGTTGTACATGTGTGCCATCCTGCTCAAAATCAAGAGCTTTACCTATATCATGTAACAGGGCACCTCTTTTTGCCAGGTGAGCATTAACCTGTAATTCTTGAGCCATAATAGCTGCTGTATGCGCACATTCAATAGAGTGGGTCAGAATATTCTGACCGTAACTTGTTCTGAAATGCAGCTTGCCTAACAGTTCAATGATTTTTGGAGAGAACTGCAGCCCCAGCTGATCAGCAGCCTGCTCACCTTTTTCTATAATGAACTCTTTAAGATTTTTTCTGGAAATCTCAACAAGCTCTTCTATTCTGGTAGGATGGATACGTCCGTCAGAAATAAGTTTAGACAGCGTTAATTTTGCAATTTCTCTTCTTATGGGATCAAATGATGAAAGTACAACTGCTCCAGGTGTATCGTCTATTATAACATCTACCCCTGTAACAGCTTCAAATACACGGATATTTCTACCTTCTCGTCCAATGATCCTTCCTTTCATATCATCATCAGGCAGCTGTACTACCGAAGTTGTGATTTCGGAAATATGATCAATAGCTGTTCTTTGTATAGCATCAGTTATAATTTCTCTGGCTTTTCTATTAGCTATTATTCTGGCCTGGTCCTCAATTTGCTTTATCATAAGACCAGCTCTCTGACGTACTTCTCTTTCAACATTAGTAAGAAGTATTTTTTTTGCCTCTTCTTTTGAATAGCCCGCAGCTTTTTCCAGAGTATCGGAAAGATCCTGAATAATAGCTTCCTGTTTTTTCTTAAGGTTTTTTACCTTTTCAAGATCTTTTTCCAGCATGGATTCTTTTTCACTCAGGTGAGTTTCTCTGGTATCAATATATTTTTCTTTTTGCAGTACTCTATTTTCGACTTGAGCAATGGCCTGTCTTCTGGCCTTAACCTCTTCTTCAACTCCAAGACGCGCTTTTGTTATTACATCCTGCCCTTCAGTATTTGCTTTTGCGAGGATTGACTGTGCCTTGATAGCAGCATCTTCCAGAGTGTGCTGAGCTTTTTTTTCAGCATTTTCTATTTTAATATCAGCAGATTTTTTTCTTATTATAAAGAAAACAAAAACCCCTGTTATAAGTATTATTCCTGCACTGGACAGTGCGATTAATAAACTCACTTTTTATTCCTCCTCTTTTTTTCCGGCAGTTGGAACAAGGCCTGTTTTTGCCTTTATTTTATTTCTGATATCATTAGCGATTTCTTCATTTTCCCGCAAAAACTTTTTTCCGGCTTCTCTTCCCTGGCCCATTCTTTCTTTTCCAACAGAAAACCAGGTGCCGCTTTTTTCTATAAAGCCCATATTGACACCCAGGTCCAGGAGATCTCCAACACCTGATATTCCTTTGCCAAATTCAATTTCAAGCTCTGTATACTTAAATGGTGGAGCTACTTTGTTTTTAACAATTTTTACTCTTACTTTGTGACCGGTTATATCAACACCGGTTTTTATTGATTCGATTTTTCGGATATCAATGCGGATAGAAGAATAGAACTTTAAGGCTCGTCCTCCGGGAGTAACTTCAGGATTTCCGAACATTACACCGAGTTTTTCTCTTATCTGGTTAACAAAAATAATTGTGGTATTGGATTTATTTACAATAGCTGTGAGTTTTCTTAAAGCCTGTGACATTAGTCTGGCCTGGGTACCCATTGTAGGGTCTCCCATTTCACCTTCTATTTCTGACTTGGGTACCAGCGCAGCAACAGAATCTATAACAATTAGATCTATAGCTCCTGATCTTACTAAAGTTTCAGCAATTTCAAGTGCTTGTTCACCATAGTCAGGCTGAGATAAAAGCAGGGTTTGTAAATTAATTCCCAGTTTTTCAGCATAAACTGCATTTAAAGCGTGCTCAGTATCAATATAGGCACACACACCGCCATTTTTTTGTGTTTCAGCAACAGCGTGAAGAGATAGTGTTGTTTTTCCGGAAGCTTCCGGTCCAAATATTTCAACAATCCTGCCGGTAGGGTAGCCGCCGACTCCAAGAGCCAGATCCAGTGATAGTGCACCAGAAGAAACTACGCTACACGTTTGTTTTGGTGAGTTTCCTAACCACATAATAGAACCTTTTCCGTGTGCTTTTTCAATTTGTGTTATAGCAAAGTCAAGAGCTTTTGTTTTATTTTCGTCCATTTTATCCTCCTTTAATAACTTGTAAATAAGGTAAAGAGCATTTTTAATTTAGTTAATGTGCTAAAAGCCACTGGCGTAAATAACCTAAAGCAGCTAGTGTTGACTGATATCTTATTATATTTCTTGTTCCATTAAATTTAAAAACTTTTATCTTTTTATCATTCTTAAACATGAAGCCTGCATTAATTTTTCCGAAGACCTCATCTTTTTTATCAGCAAAACGACTTGTATGGCCTGTAATTGCTATTGAAATATCTGTTTTCATTATATTTTTTACACCATTTGCCAGTTCTAGTGTTAACTCTTTACTGTATTCACCTTTTTTTCTAAGTGTGGCAGGGCTTGCCCCGCAAATATTTATTTTCGATAAAGTGTCTATACAAATAACACCACCTTTAAAATAGACTAAACTGCCTGGTAAGCTGGTTAGTCTTTGTGCCAGCATTCCTCCTGTAACAGTTTCTGCTACAGAAAGCGTTAGTTTCGATGTTTTTAATAATCTAGCCACATCAAAATCAAGTTTACTGTTAAACTTGAGAGTTGCATCATCAAGTTCATTCTGAAACAAAATATTTTCCATTTTATTTTTTATCCAAAAACGGGAAGCATGATAAAAAAAGTTAATATAAAGCTATTGCCTCTGCACTTTTTATGTAAATAAACAATAAATTTAGTTATGTCTAACTAATTAAAGGTAAAAAATCATAGTCATAATACTGTATTTCATATTCTATAAATATTGTCATAAACATGCATAAAAACTTATTAACTTACAGCTTTTTTTAATTCTTCAGCTTTATCCGTTTTTTCCCAGCTAACATCTAAATCATCACGACCAAAATGCCCGTAAGCAGCTGTTTTTTTGTATATTGGACGTCTTAAGTCCAGTGTTTTAATTATGCCTTCCGGGGTTAAATCAAAGTGGTCATTTATTAATTTAGTAATTTCAAGATTTGATACTTTTCCTGAACCATACGTTTTTACTGTTAATGAAACCGGTTCAGCAACGCCAATAGCATAAGCTATTTGTATTTCAATTTCTTTAGCAATCTCTGCGGCAACTATATTTTTAGCAATATATCTTGCCATATATGCTCCGGAACGATCTACCTTTGAGCAGTCTTTGCCAGAAAAAGCTCCTCCGCCATGAGCGCCCCAACCGCCATAAGTATCAACAATGATTTTTCTGCCGGTCAGTCCGGTGTCTCCATGAGGGCCTCCGATAACGAAGCGGCCGGTAGGATTAATAAAGTATCTTGTTTTTTCATCTAAATACTGTGACGGGATTACATTTTTAATTAATTTGCTGATCATATCCTTTTCAATAGTTTCAAGACTGACGTCAGGATCATGCTGTGTTGATATTACTACTGTATGAGCTCTTTTTGGTAAATTATTTTCATACTCTATTGTAACCTGTGCTTTCGAATCCGGTCTTAAGTACGATAGCTCCTTTGCCTTTCTTATACGAGCCAGTTCCTTAACCAGGTTATGTGAAAGATATATTGGCAGTGGCATCAATGCAGGTGTTTGACGGCAGGCATAGCCAAACATCATACCCTGATCTCCAGCGCCCATTTCCTTATGTAGTCCGGCACCTTTGTTAACTCCCTGTGCAATATCTGGTGACTGGTCATGAATTGCAGATAGAACAGAACAGCTGTTTCCATCCAGTCCATAGTCAGGATTAGTGTAGCCGATTTCTTTTATTGTATTTCTTACAATATTTTGAATATCCAGTTGAGCCCTGGTTGTTATTTCACCTCCAATAACGACTAATCCTGTAGTTGTGAAGCATTCTGCTGCAACACGGGACAGGGGATCCTGTCTATAAGCTTCATCAAGAATTGCATCAGATATCTGATCACAAAGTTTATCCGGATGTCCTTCCGAGACAGATTCAGAACTAAATAAATACGTCATTTTAGTTAAACCTTTCTATCTAAGTTAAATTATATATATTAAATATTTTAATGGAAGTTTATCATTATATTTATTGTTTTGGAAGTTTATAGCTGTTCCACAGTAAAATGTCCGACACTAAAGTTTTCAAATGACTTCTTTAATGTACGCCAGTACACTGCACTTTCCCATTTAAACGGACAGTTCAATTTGTACCAGCTATAGTAACTTCTATTATTAAACACTTTTTTTTGAAGTGCTGAATTTTTTCCTGATACAGTTAAGGAAATTAATTAAATCATTCTTTATTGATTAAGAACATTAAGTGCTGTTTCCAGAGCTTTCTTTCCTGCTTCACCGTCTATTAGAGGCGGCCTGTTTTCTTTGATACAGGTAACAAAATGGTCTATTTCTACTGTCAGCTGATCGATGTTTTGAACAGGTATATCAACTTTTTCAGTATCTTTAAAATTTATAACAGTTTCTCCGTTTATATCTTTGCTTCTGGAGTAATTACTCTTATATAAAGTTAATTTTTTTGTTAGATAATCCAGCTCTACATAGCCTCTGGTTCCTGTTACTGCAAGGGTCCTTATCTTTATGGGGGTTATCCAGTTAACTTGAATAAAAGCGCTTTCATTGTCATAAGTAAGAAAAAGTTCTGCATGGTCTTCTCTACTGTCAATAAGAGCCTTAACTTTATGGGCATATACTTTTACAGGTTCTTTATCCAGTAAGTAAGAACAGATATCAATATCATGTACTGCCAGATCAATAATAACACTGGCATCTTTTATTTGATTAGGAAAGGTTCCAAGCCTGCGGGAAGAAAGGGAAATGATCCTGCCTGCCTGACCTTCATCGATTAGTTTTTTAAGAGCTGTAACAGCCGGGTTAAAACGTTCTATATGACCGACCATAATTATCACATTATGTTTTTTTGCAAGATCTATTAACTCGTTAGCTCTTTCGGTTGTATCTGTAACTGGTTTTTCAATAAGAACATGGATGCCTTTCTGGATGATTTTTTTAGCAATTTCGTAGTGTAATGAGGTTGGTGAGGTTATGGTTACTGCGTCAAGTTCTTCATTATTTAACATATCATCGAGGTTTAAGTAACCCCGGCATGAATAATTAGAAGTGAATTTATTTAAGATGTCCTGATGAATATCGCAAACGCAAACTAAATTAACTCTTTTATTTTCGCTGTATAATCTAACATGGTGCCGCCCCATATTACCAAGGCCGATAACTCCAGTATTTAACATCCTGCTCCTTTCCCTCCTTTAATAAAGTCAATAAAGATAACATGTTTTGTAATCTCAAGAAACAGTTATCTTTGAGCTATAGCTGTTCCAAAGTAAAATGTCCGACACTAAAGTTTTCAAATGACTTCGTTTATGTACGTCAGTACACAGCACTCAGTCATTTAAACGGACATTTCATTTCGGATCGGCTATATAGCTGTTCCAAAGTAAAATGTCCGACACTTAAAGTTAAACGGACATTTCAATTTGTACCAGCTGTATAGTATAAAACTATATTGACATTATGTTCATTTTAAGGGTATCCTAGGCGCTCTTTAGCACTCGCTGCAACAGAGTGCTAATAATTTATTTTTAACAGGTTAATAATTTAATTATGGATATTAGAAAACAGGAGATTCTTGAAGCAACAATAGAAACTTATATAGAAACCGCCCAGCCGGTAGGTTCCAGGTATTTGACGGAGAATAAGAAGTTTAATATCGGGTCAGCAACAATTCGTCATGAGCTTAATGAACTGGTTAATGATGGTTATTTAACACAGCGGCATTCATCATCTGGACGAATTCCTACTGATAAGGGATACAGGGTTTATGTTGACTCTTTAATGAAATATAAGGAACCTACAGAAGAGCAGAAAAGGCGTGTATTAACTCAGGTGAATGTGATAGGACAAAATGTGCATGATTCTTTGCGGCAGATTTCTTATATACTGTCTTCAATGTTTGATTATACAACGATAGTATTTAAAAAAGATATTTACCAGGAGACCTTAAAAGTAGCGCATTTAATTTTAATGGATATAAATAAGGTACTTGTTGTTCTTCTGGATTCTCTGGGTATAAACAAGGAGTTTTTGTTACGAATAGAACATAAAGTCACCCAGGAGGAACTAAATAAAATATCTAAACTGGTAACTGAAAAACTTGGTGGTAAATCTTTAGAGTTGTTTGACAAAGAACTTATTGCCGAATTAATAACGGAGTTGCCGCAGTTTAAAGGTATTCTGGTAGAATTGTGTAAAGAAATAAGCAGGTTACAGACATTAAACAAGAATAAGGGCCGGCAAATTCTCACAACCGGTCTTTCAAATATGTTGAAATTACCTGAGTTTAAAAATATAGAATTAACTCAAAAAGTCATTTATTTATTAGAAGAAAACAAGGCTTTACTTGGCATTCTTTCTGAATATATGTCTGATAAGGGCTGTAATGTTTTAATAGGTGAAGAGACAAAGGTAGAGGGGCTGGAGGAGTGCAGCCTTATTCTTGCTCAATATAAAATTGAAAAAACACCTGTGGGTACTATAGGAATACTTGGTCCTAAAAGGATGGTATATCCTTCTATAGTACCTATGGTTAAGAGTATTTCTAAAATGGTCGATACTTGTTTAAATACTTAAGAAAATTGATTAGTTGATACTGTTAATAATTATGGAGGATTTTAATGACTAAGGAAGTTGAGAAAAAGAAGAAAAGAAACAGGAAGAAATCTACTGGAGCAACAGAGAATAAAGATAAAAAGAAGATAACAGAACTGGAAGAAAGGATCTGTGAACTGGAAAAAGAGAAAGAGGACGTTCGGCCCGCTATAGAAGAAAGTAATGAAAAAGTTTTACGAGCCCTTGCTGAACTTGAAAATTTTAAGAAGAGAAAAAATCAGGAGCTGGAGTCGTTTAGAAAATATGCTGTAGAAGAACTGATAATGCAGTTATTACCTGTACTGGACAGCTTTGACCGGGCATGTGAGCATTCACAGGACTCGGAATCTCAAACTCAGGAAGTTATGAAAGGGTTTATCCTGATTCAAAAACAGTTTCATGATGTTCTTGATAAGGCAGGTATTACACAAATAGAGTCAACTGGTAAAAAATTCGATCATAATTATCATCAGGCGATTATGCAGGAAGAAAGTGAGGAGGTGGAGCCTGACACTGTTATAAAAGAAATGCAGAAAGGGTATAAGCTGCATGAAAAAGTAATAAGACCGGCTATGGTTGTTGTTTCGAAATAATATTAATTAAATCAAACATTTTTGGTTTAATATATATATAAAATATAGTTAAGTTAAAATTAAATTATAAAAATAATCAGGAGTAAATATTATGGGTAAAATTTTAGGAATTGATTTGGGTACAACAAACTCATGTTTTGCTGTTATGGAAGGAAAGGACCCTTCAATTATAACTAATGCTGAAGGTACCAGGACAACGCCATCTGTTGTAGCATTCACAAAAGATGCGGAGAGACTTGTTGGTCAACCGGCAAAAAGGCAGGCGGTAACAAACCCTCAGAACACAGTTTATTCAATAAAAAGATTTATGGGCCGCAACCATTCTGAAGTAGAAGCAGAAGAGAAGATAGTTTCATATAAAGTAGATGAGCGAAGTGATGGTGTTATTGTTGTTAAAGCTCAGGACAAGGAGTATACTCCGCCTGAAATTTCGGCAATGATTCTCCAGAAAATTAAAAATGATGCTGAATCTTATGTTGGAGAAGAAATTAAACAGGCAGTTATAACAGTTCCTGCTTATTTTAATGACAGCCAGAGAAAAGCTACCAAAGATGCCGGGGAAATAGCTGGCCTGGAAGTATTAAGGATTATTAACGAACCTACAGCTGCAGCTTTAGCTTATGGAATGGATAAAAAGAATGATCAGAAAATAGCTGTTTATGATTTTGGTGGAGGTACTTTTGATATATCTATTCTGGAAATAGGGGATGGGGTTTTTGAAGTTAAATCTACTAATGGGGACACTCATCTTGGTGGAGATGATATTGATGAGATAATTATTGAGTGGCTTACGGCAGAGTTTAAAAAAGACCAGGGGATAGATTTAAGCAGGGATGTGATAGCTCTTCAGCGTTTAAAAGAGGGAGCTGAAAAAGCAAAAATTGAATTATCATCAACTACTACTACCGATATTAATCTGCCATTTGTTACAGCAGATAGTTCCGGGCCAAAGCACCTTAATATACAACTGAGCAGAGCAAAATTTGAGCAGATGATCGATGGTATGGTCAGACGTTCGTTAGAGCCTTGTGAAAAAGCGCTGAAAGATGCCGGCTTAACTAAAGATGATATTAACGAGATAATTCTTGTTGGTGGAACAACCAGGATACCTGTCATTCAGGAAGAAGTTAAAAAGTTTTTTGGTAAAGAACCAAACAGGGGTGTTAATCCTGATGAGGTTGTTGCTTTAGGGGCAGCTATACAGGGAGGTGTTCTTTCCGGAGATGTTAAAGATGTTGTATTACTTGATGTTACGCCTCTGTCTCTGGGTATAGAGACTCTTGGCGGTGTATGCACTAAATTAATTGAGCGTAATACTACTATTCCAACGTCTAAAAGTCAGGTTTTTTCAACTGCGGCTGATGGGCAGACCAGTGTAGATATACATGTTTTACAGGGTGAACGTGAAATGGCAGCTAATAACAGAACTTTAGGCAGGTTTATTCTGGAAGGCATTCCATCTGCTCCAAGAGGTGTTCCTCAGATTGAGGTTTCTTTTGATATTGATGCTAATGGTATACTTAATGTAAAAGCCAGAGATAAAGGTACTGGCAAAGAACAAAAGATAACAATAACTGCTTCTTCCGGCTTGTCTGACGAAGATATTGAAAAGATGAAAAATGATGCGGATGCCCATGCTGAAGAGGATAAAAAGAAAAAAGAAGAGATCGAAACAAAAAATCAGGCAGATGCTCTGATTTATTCAACTGAAAAGCAGATAAAGGAAAATGCTGATAAAATAAATGAGGAAGCAAAAAAGACACTGGAAACAGGTGTTGACGATCTCAAAAAAGCTGTTGAATCGAATGATACAGAAAAAATGAAAGCTGCTACAGAAAAACTTCAGCAGGATGTATATAAAATGTCAGAAGAACTATACAAAAATGCAGGAGCATCGGAAGCTGCTCAAAGTACGGAACAGCAGGCAGGAGAAGAGCAGGGGGAAAGTAACAGCAGGGCAGATGATAATGTAGTAGACGCAGAATATACTGAAGTCAAAGAAAAAAAATAATATCTATAATATAGAGAAGCTGCTTTTTTAAGCAGCTTCTTATTTGGGAAGAGGATAAATGTCTGAAGATTTATATGGAAATTTAGGGTTAAACAGAAATGCAAGTGAAGCTGAAATAAAAAAAGCCTATCGTAATTTAGCCAGGAAGTATCATCCTGATGTAAACAAAGAAGCTGATGCAGAAGAAAAATTTAAAACGGTTCAGCGGGCGTATGATATTCTTTCTAATGCACAAAAAAAATCTGCATACGATCAATTTGGAATAACCGATGATGCTCCGGGAGGAGGTGGCGACGGTTTTGGTGGCTTTGGCGGTTTTGATGGATTTGAAGATATTTTTGAATCTTTTTTTGGTGGGCCAGGCAGAAGATCTTCAGGTCGGTCTTCAGGTCCTGTTAGAGGAGAGGATCTGCGGTTTGATTTTGAAATTAAGCTTGAAGATACAATAAAGAGCTTCTCTAAAAATATAGATATATATCATCTGGATAAATGCTCTGGATGTAAAGGCAGTGGTGCGGAAAAGGGTACCTCAAAAACAACCTGTTCTAATTGTCATGGAACAGGTCAGATAAAGATTATACAAAGAACAATTCTTGGCAGTATTTCACAGGTTTCTACCTGCACTAAATGTGGCGGTGCCGGACAGGTAATAGAAAAACAATGTCGTAACTGTTATGGTAAGGGCCTGGAGAAAAAGAAAAAAAAGATAAAAGTTGATATCCCTGCCGGGATTGATAATGGGGTTAAACTAAGAGTAAGCGGGGAAGGTAATTATGGCGCTAATGGAGGATCTCCTGGAGATTTGTATGTATTTATTAAAGTTAAATATCATCGATATTTTAAAAGGGAAGAAGATAATATACATATAGAGGCGGAAGTTCCGTTTAGTCAGGTAGTTCTTGGTACGGAAATAGAGGTTCCGACTCTTGACAGCAAAGCTGTGCTGAAAATACCACCCGGTACACAGCCGGATACTGTTTTCAGGTTAAAAGGTAAGGGTATCCCACATTTGCGGGGCTTTGGCAAAGGGGATCAGTATGTCAAGGTAAAGGTTACTATTCCTGGCAACCTTTCTTCAAAGGAAAAAGAGCTGATTAAAGAGTTTAGTAAGGTGCGAGGTGATTCTAAACGGTCAGAAAACATTTATGATAGAATAAAAAGTACTTTTTAATTACGTAAATACTCAGATATATTTATCATATCCTTTATCTGTCATGCAGCAGCTTGTTTGTTATGATTTGTTATCCTGTCTTTATGGATTATCAGTCAGTAGAAAAAGACTGAAGATGGTTATGTTTTAAAAAGTTAAGATAATAGTCTTTTAAGCTTTTGATTAATACCCTGTCTTCTTTTGAGTACTCATCGGACTTTAATATTAAAGTCATTTTCTCTAACCTTTGCTTTAGTGGAACAAAATCATCCGGATTTTTTGTCATAGTACCAGTTATGTATCTGGGTTCAATATATTTATAGAGGTATTCTGGCCTTGGATCAGGATGATAGTTTAAATATACCCGGTTATACAGCTGAATAAGATAATTGTCTTTTTTATCTTTTCTACTATTTAATAATATTTTCAGGGTGTCATTATAGTTTTCCGGATAAGTTAAGAGTTTATTTATCAAATAATGAAGATCTTTTATTTTTTGAAACCCAAGCTCATGGATTTGATATTCAATGTCCCATTCTTTTTTTATGAGTGTAAAGTATTTTTCCATATTTAAACTTTGCAGGAAAGGATCATTTTTGCATTTTTCAATAACAGGCTGCCACTTTGTTCTTTCACTTTTATTTAATGGTTCCAGGATAAAAAAATGTTTATTATGGTTTATATAACGAAGATATTTAGCATTATCACCAGTTCCCATAAGTGAGAAGTCTGATGATGTCAGTTCTTGATATCTTGCCAGGTTTACTACAAGTTTATTTTTAGGAGAGGACTGTATTTTCAGCCAGTAAGTATAGATGAATTTACTAAGGCCAGCTTCATTACTGTTATAATCAGGGGTCTTTTGTTTAGCGACCTCCATACTATCATGGCATTCAAAATTATGGGGGATATGGATCGGCTTGAATTTGTTTAGAGGTAAGTTAAATTCATCCTGAAGCTTTCTTACAAGCTTAATTGTAGAGATGACATCTTCCCTTGCTTCGTGCGATTGTTTTTTATCCAGCAGTCCGAATTTATGCAGTGTATTTTCAAGTTTAAAACTATAATAAGGCTGATTATTTTTATTCAGTGCTAAAGACCATCTGTATTTATCGGGGTTTTCAAAAGCAAGGTGCTGGACATAGTGCAGTATATCTATACTGGATAATCTGCCTTCAAAGTATGGATTGATACCATATCTTATAAGCAGGTTCCTTAAAAATGCAAGATCAAAATTATTTGAGTTGTAACCAGTTAATTTAACCTGGTGATATTTATCGACTTGTTTGCTGAGGAACCGGCTTATTTTTATTGCAGCTATATTTTCAGGATCTCCTTCTTTTTGTAGATCCAGTACATTAAGTTTATTTGTGAGAATAGCTTCTATATCCGGTAGTTGAGTTCTGTTGAGTTTTATTTTGCCTGTCATTTCGTCAATAATATTGAAGTGACTGTCGACTACCAGAAAGGCATAAGTAAGAATCTGGCCTAAAAGTTCTTTGGAGGATGTTTCAAAGTCATAAAATATAAACATGGTTGATTATTATGCCTGCTGGATACATAATAATCAATGTTTGTTCGCTTAACATATCAAATACAATAATTTGCCCCCGTAGCTCAGTAGGATAGAGCGTCGGATTCCTAATCCGAAGGTCTCAGGTTCGAATCCTGTCGGGGGTACCATTTTTTTAGCTTTGAAATAACAGGAAAAGGTAGTACTGAAACGCTTAACAACAAAAGTGTCTAAGAAATGTCTAAGAAACTTGTGGTTAGCGGACGCAAATAAAAGCAAATAAAAACATGCTAATTGAAAAAATGTTATCCATAGATTTAAGATGAAAGAATGTTATTAAGTAAGTAGATTGGTTGTTTCAATGCCAGAAAGCTTATAGTTTAGTTTATCTACCTCATTTTGTTTGAAAGAAGGGCATAGATGACTGTAGTAATCTGAGGTGATTTCAATTGAGGCATGGCCTAAGAATTCTTGAACGGTTTTAAGGTTTACCCCATTCATTATTATGTTTAAATCAACTGAAAAATTATGTCACAGAGCTATTTATTCCAAAACAAGTTTTCTAAGTTGAGTTATAATTGAAGCACTAAAAGTCTCTTTAAATATATTTCTTGCCTCAAAAAGTTCTTTTAGTGAACCTGGAGGATCTAAATCTGTGGTATAAATACGTTTTACTAGTACATGGCTTAAATCTTCTTCTTGCTTTATTAAAGGTAGCAACTCATCAATTAAGGGTTTGTCAAGCAAAGGGGTGGATTTATTAAAAATATCTTTAATTTTAAAAAATTTTTCAGTATCTTTCTTAACTACATTGCTTACCTTGTCTTTAGTTTGCTCGAATTTTCCATTTTTTTCTTTTCCCAGTGTGTAATCAATAGGCGGCAAGCTATGTAATTCATAATTCAAATCAAATAATTTCTTATACCGAAATTCGTTGATTGAGCTATTTTTTTTAAATTTTTCATTTCTTATGGATATAATGATCGAACAACAAGATGTAACGATAGCTACTAAAACACCCGAAGATATTATTGTTGTTAACATGGCATGTTCTATCATAGCTTTAGTTTCTTAAAACCCTCGTTTTTCTATACTCTCAAATTTACCAAAACATAATACTGTTTTCATCTCAAAATATAGTGTAACATAGTCACATGATTAAGCAACCTTCTTTCTGTAATTTCTATTTCCAATAGTTTCAGAAATGATTAAATAGTCATCAGAAAAACACCTCCTTTCAGTTAACCAGTCTTCGTGAATTTCGAGAGCAACAGCAGATAAGAGCCGGAGACAAGATGCCTCATTTGGAAAGATGCGAACGACGCGTGAGCGTCGTTTAAGCTCTTGATTCATTCGTTCAATAAGGTTCGTTGTTCTAAGCCGTTTTTGAATGGCTTTTGGCAAGTTAAACACATTGAATCCTTCTGGGATATTGAGTTCAGCCCATTCCACCAGTTTTGGTTCAGTTTTTTGCCAAGTCTCAATAAATCGGTTGAGAAGAAACTGTGCAGTTTCTTGATCTGCAGCCTGAAGGATATCACGGATATCTGAAGCCACATCTGCCTTGTTAATTTTTCGACTCACACAGGGTTGAGCATTACGAGCTAAATGAGTGTGGCATCGATTCCAAATCACATTTGGAAAGACTGACTCTAAGGCGGATTTCAACCCTTCGTGATCATCTGACACAATGTACTTAACACCAGATAGTCCACGAGCAGTTAGACTTT
>JAAEMD010000003.1 GCA_024225875.1 bacterium | reverse complement strand
TCTAGAAAAATAAAAAATAATGTCACTTTTAATTTTTTCGGCCTTTAAGAAACTATTGACAGGTTTTTTGAAAAGATAGTTAATTGTGTAGATGTTATATTTTTTGTACCAGCTATATAGAGTTTTCTTTTTCCAGAGTTTCTTCTATTTTTCTGAGCGTTTCTTTTTCTGCTAACAGAGCCTTTTCTTCTGTAGTTAATGCTTTTTTTATACGAAACCCTTCAACAGTAATAGCTTCCAGTATTAATTTATTATTAATTTTTCGTGAATCAAATGTACAGTTAACTTGATTGGATTCTTTGTTAATGGAAAGACTCTGTATGCCTGGCAACGACTGGATAATTAAAGCAAGGCTGTCATATTTTGCAGAGGAGAGGTCTCCTTTTATTACAAAAGAATATTTTTTAAGTGATTTTGATAGTGCGCCTGTTTTTTTTATCAGATTCTGGATCAGAGGTGTTTTAAAAAAGCGACGGCTGTTAACTGCTAAAAAAGAAAAGGCTATTAAGGAAATAATAATATATGATGATATTAATTTTTTGTTCATATTATTTATTTTTACAGTATAGATCTGATAAATCAAATAAAATTTTAAACTGGCCCACAATAGTGTTGATGATAAATGAGGCTGGAAGTTCGAAGTTATTTAGTTCTAAGTTGTTTAGTTCTATGTTCTAAGTTCTAAGTTGTTTAGTTCCAGGTTCTAAGTTGTTTAGTTCCAGGGATGTTTAATTTATATTTTTTTGAGAAAACTTGGTATTTTTATTTTGAAACTTTTGGGTACTTTTTGATTGAAATTGACAATGTTACGAAAGGGCGAGTGGCGTGCCAAAAAGATATTTAGAGGACATGCAAGCTATCATTTGAATGAACTATACAGCCCGTTCCGTCGCTTTAGAGATATTGTTAGTTTCTTTCTTGAAAAAAAACAAAGTAACGATCTTCAAACTTTTGTTAATGTTTCTTTAGCCGAAACCTGGGAAGAAAAAGGTGATCGTATAGATGCCACAAGTTTGATTAATCGTGTCGAGAAATACAATGCGCCTGTTCCTCAAGGTGGGGCTGTGTTAACAGCAGGGATTGACATGCAGATAGATAGGCTGGAAATTGAAGTTGTGGCCTGGGGTATTGGTGAAGAATCATGGTCAGTGGACTATAGGGTAATCTGGGGCGA
>JAAEMD010000002.1 GCA_024225875.1 bacterium | reverse complement strand
TCGGGGTTGCATACTTTTAAGATAAAATCAATATAGGTCTTGACAGGGTTTTGAAAATTGGGTGTAGGCAAGTGAAGGAGAGATGGTGTTGCTCCAGGCCTTCTACTCTAAAAATCCAGCCTGGAGCAGAGAAATAAACATCATCTAAACAGGATATACAGCATTTTCAGTAACTTGTCAACCACACGGTTTGATAGCAAATTGATAGCGTAACACTGTTACTATTATAAGTTTAACACCTTGCTCAGTAACGCTTATGATTTGAAAGCCAAACAACATTGACTTTGCTAACCATAAGCAGTTAAACTTTACCTGAACCACTTCAACAGATCCATAAACCTTCCAATGTCAGTCTACTTTACTAAGGAATAGCTATGGCCGATAAACAATATAGCCAAGAACAATATGACATGCTGAAACGATGCTCAGATAAAAAAGATATGATAGAGTGGAATGAGTGGCGTGAAAAAAATCCAAATGAAGATATTTTATTAGAAGGGGCTAACTTTCAATGGACTGATCTTCAAGGAGCTGATCTTCAAGGAGCTAATCTTCGAGGCGCTAATCTTCAAGAGATTAATCTTCAATGGGCTAATCTTCAAGGGGCTGATCTCCAAAAAGTTAATCTTCAATGGGCTAAACTTCAAGGGATTAACCTTCAATGGACTAATCTTCAATGGGTTAATCTTCAAGGGGCTAATCTTCAAAAGGCTAAACTTCAAGGAGCTAAACTTCTATGGGCTAAACTTGAAGAGGCTACCCTTCAAGGGGCGAAACTTCTATGGGCCAATCTTCTATGGGCTGATCTTAATGGCTGTGTCGTCAATGAAAATACTGATTTCACAGGTGTTGGTCTTTCTACATTCCGAACAGAACCAAAAATAAGACAACAGTTAGCAAAAAACATTCGCAGAAAAAACTGGGAGAAATGGTATAAGGAGCATTGGTACTCAACTTTTACTAAAAGATTGTTTGGAGTTTTCTTTGTGCTTTCATTTATTTTTGCACTTATTTACTGGGGGGGTAGGGCTTTTTGATTATTACGTATTGGGGACAGAAAGCTATCCTGGCATAGTCCATAATCTTTTTCCAACAGAAACTGTACCCCCATTTAGCACAATTGATAATGGTGGAAGCTGGTGGATAGTCCCGTTTCGTTCCTTTTACTTTTCAATTGTAACAATGACAACATTAGGTTTTGGAGATATGTATGCAAAGCCTAATTTAATAGGTTATTTTTTTTAATACTTCACGTACTCTTCGAATATTTTTTATTAGGCGCATTAATTACCAGACTTTCTATTATGTTTACATCTGACAGGACTTCCGGTTGTTTTTTTTAAAATTATCATTTAACTTGTTCCAATTTTAGCTATGTAGTTAAAATTTTTGATCAACAAAAAATTAGCAACTTAAGATTTAACTAATCATTTCATCAATACCAAAAGGAGCATGATTAATGATATTTTAATCTACAAATCTTTTTAAAAAAAAATGGGTTAAGTAAATTATTGTTAAAACGACCGGAAGTCCTGTCTGAAGGAGGTCCAGAATAATTGGAATAAGGCTATGCCGAATTACAAACCCGTGAACGTGTTACGTTTTAACCATAAACGTTGCCAATTAATACTTTTGGTTGGACGAAACTTGCAACTACTTTTTTTATTGATAGTAATTATCGTGGATGATATTGGTAGCTTACCAAATCAATGGTGATTGCAAAACAATGGGCCTTTGTAGTCTCATGCTTATATTATATTAGCTGTTGTAGCGCTTCTTTGGTGCTGCTGCTGCTGACATGAAAGGAAGATTGATAGGAATGAAGCAAATATACACGAAAGAGTGGGTCTCCAAAACACTAAAAGAAACAGGTCACCTACCACAAAGAAAGATCGAACAACACCCAGACCTCCCCTCGCACTCTACAATTAGAAGATTATTTAAAACAACAAGTATGGCTAACGTCTGGAAAGAACTCAGCATTCCTTTCACACCACAACCTTCCTACACAAAAGAAGAGGTCTCCAAAGCACTAAAAAAAACAGGTTACCTAACATCCAGAAAGATCGCCCAACACCCAGACCTCCCCTCGCACTCTACAATTAGAAGACTATTCAAAACAACAAGTATGGCTAACGTCTGGAATGAACTCGATATTCCTGTACGTTACGCAAAAGAAGAGGTATCCAAAGCACTAAAGAAAATAGGTTGGCTATCACAGAAAGACATCAACCAACACTCAACCCTTCCTTCATACGTGACAGTTCTAAATCTATTCAAAACCACAAAAATAAACAACGTCTGGAAAGAACTCGATATCGATATCTTTGGAATATAAATTT
>JAAEMD010000001.1 GCA_024225875.1 bacterium | reverse complement strand
GAGCACGCATAATGTTGCTAGTAGATAAAGGAAAAAAAATTAAAACTATTACAGAAAATTTAGATGTGGTGCGTAACACTGTATATGAAATTTGCAGAAAATATGAAGAAGGTGGATTACAAGCAGCCATTAACGATAAACCTCGTTCTGGGGCACCACGAAAATATACCGGTACTCAAAGAGCAAGGGTCTTAAAAGAATTCAAATTGGAGTAAAATAGATTCTGAAGGATGTAATGAGGAAAATACTATGACATATTTAATTGATATTTTAAAAGAAGACGACAAAGACTTCCCAAATCCAAAATATGCTTATAATGGTACCGTAAATTGGATGCGAGCTTTAAAAATTGGCTGTAACAATATTAATGATAAATCGTTAAGCGATTTTTACAGTGATATTCAGCCTGGAAAGCAATTTCCAAAAATAGCTTTAGCCAGCCTTTTCTCATCAATTAATTATCTAAAATCCATTCATTCTTTTAAGTCGGAACACAGTTCCGGCTATCTTAATGCAAACCTTGCGGTGATAGGTTGGTATTACTCAGTGTTTAATGCAGTGCAGGCAATGATTTCTGCATTTAATAGTTCTAAAATTGATACGCATAACTCGGCTTCGAATATTTTTTTTGAAGTGTCAAAACGTGGCAGCGTCGTATTGCCTTTTAGCTATATGATCGAAAACACGACCAAAAAAAGCATTGATGAGCAAATATCTCAATATCTAAATGGAGGCAGCCTGGGGAATCCACTAAGTAGCGAGTACTTTCCACAAAACGATGACTCATCAACAAAATGTTTATTGGCTTATCTGAAAGGCACCGCAGATTATTTGAATTGGGAAACAGAAGAAAGATTAAAAAGATCAAAGGACTTTAAAACACAAGGCTTTGACAGTTTTAGAACAAAAAAAGCACGTGAGTTAAGAGATGCTGAACTTGAGAAGAAAAAGGTTTCATTTATGCATCAAGCGGTTAGATTTAGAGGTAAAGCGAATTACCGAGACTGCTTATATTTTGTTGAAAACAAAGATGATAAACGATTAATCGATTTCTTTTCTGATTTACAGTTTGTAGCCCACAAATTTCTGCTAATGGTGTCCGTTTATGTTTCGAAACGAGCTGGCTCAGACATATGGGATAAATTTATGAACAACCTAAATGAGGTATACCGTAGCGTATTGAATGAAAAGTATTTGGAGGGTATGTA
Organism: bacterium; assembly: GCA_024225875.1. Lineage (GTDB taxonomy): Bacteria > Margulisbacteria > Marinamargulisbacteria > JAAEMD01 > JAAEMD01 > JAAEMD01. The sequence continues at coordinate 1,405 of JAAEMD010000001.1, read as the reverse complement.
ATGAAAGCCGTAATATTTGCGCGAGTATCATCGAGAGAACAGGAAGTGAAAATTTCAATGAAATAATACCCAAAAGTTTTAATCAAAAAGTACCCATTATATAAAGAAGAAGGATTTCTCCATTTCGCTGCCGAGCAGGGGTACCGTGGACTTAGTTAGAACCTTTTACGCACAAATGACCCCTGTTTTGGTAAAAACACTTATTTTTACTCAGTTATCATTATAGAACCCAATAAAGAATTTTAACAACCTGCTTGATTCTTTTGTCAAAAGTCTCTGTTATAGAACCATTAAATCAAATATAATAAAAATTGTTATGGAAATCCCTTATCAAAAACTTAATTCTGAAATTTTACAATCTCTTATCGAAGAATTTGTAACGAGAGAAGGAACTGATTATGGTGAAACAGAGGTTCCATTACAAATTAAGGTGAAACAAGTAAAAAAACAGCTTCAAGATGGTACTGCTGCTATTTGTTTCGATGATACTACTAAAACTTGTAATATTATCGAAAAAAAAACTTTGTACTGCAAGCATATTTCAAAGTTTTAAGTTCACGGTTGTCGTGAAGTGTTATTATAGGAAATATTTAGTATCATATATATATCCATAAGAATGGAGGTGTAGCAAAATGGGAAAAGAGAAACCTAGACGAGACATAAAAAAGAAGCCACAGAAAACAGCTAAAGAGAAGAAACAGGCAAAGCTAGAAAAAAAGAAGAAGTAAGGCAGCCAATAGGTAACAAATGATTATGGATACATCGGAAAATCAAAGGCTAAATTATTCCCAATCTTCCACTTCTTTTATAGTAGGGAGCGTATATCCGTTTTCCATCCATTCGTAGACATCTAGGCAAGTGGGATTTCCATCGGTTTTAAATAATCTTACTTCCTGAATATAGTTGCCTTTTTTTTTCGGTTTTTTATCAGAAAATAATAAATATTTATTTTTCAACAGAACAATGTAAATTTTGTTCATATATTAACTTCTCCTTTTTCCACAACCTGAATCTGACTTGTCCTAAAAACACGACCAGCCAAGATTTATTTAAAATTCGATATAAGTTCTTTGATTAAAGTTGTTATTAAATCACTATCGTATTTCATGTTTCCCACAATTATTCTACCATTCAATGAAAGTCTTTTATATCCCCAACGACATCGCGCCTTTGTTTCTTTTAGCTTTTCACGCTGAAAATATAGAGGTAAATTGACTTCAAAAAAGGAAAGGCTGTCTGCTTCTTTGGTTGTGTATCATTCTTTCTGTAAAATTGGATTGTTAAAAAAAAGGTTTAGTTAAAAACCTGTTTCCATAAGTTAAAACAAAAAAACAAACTAAAAGGAGACAGGAGATGACCCAATATAAAGATAATGCAATTGAAGGGATAACGGAAGTATTAATGG